>CALIUX010000300.1 GCA_938048505.1 uncultured Pseudomonadales bacterium | reverse complement strand
GCAAATGTCATCGAAGTTGCCTTTCTTATACCAGATAAGCACTGGAGTTTATCTGCGCCAATCTCTATAATTGCGCTGATTTTTTGCGCCCCTACTATGTTGCGCCCTAATATGGGTCAGTTGTGTTGAGCCTGCTTGAGATGAAATCGCGGCCAACTTGCCAATAATGCTACACCTGGAGTTCTCCCTCGCGCTTGCTCCCCGCTATTGTTGTGCTTGACTCTAATAGAAAGAAACTGTTTTTGCGGAGTGGTTGATGTTGTGTGCCGCTTCCCATCCGAATTTTATTCACTTTTAACTTTAAACTAGGCAAGACGTATGAGAAAAATCCGTCAAGGGCTGGATTTACCTATTACAGGTAAACCACAGCAGTCCATTGAGGATGGCCCTAAAGTGCGATCGGTTGCTGTTGTTGGCTTTGATTACCACGGTATGAAGCCCACAATGGCAGTGCAGGTTGGCGATAAGGTCAAACTTGGACAAGAGCTTTTTTCCGATAAAAAAACGCCAGGTGTTATTTACACGGCACCCGCAGCCGGTACAGTTGCTGCGATCAACCGTGGCGAACGCCGAGTCTTTCAATCTGTTGTGATTGATGTAGAAGGCAGTGAAGCCGAGTACTTTGAACAGTATTCTGCTGCGCAGCTTTCAGGCTTAACGCGTGAGCAGATAGTTAATAATCTGGTTAAGTCGGGTCTTTGGACAGCATTGCGTACTCGTCCATTCAGTAAGGTCCCTGCGATTGATACAGCACCTTCAGCGATTTTTATTGCTGCAATGGATACGAATCCACTTGCTGCTGACCCCGCTGTTGTGATTGCACAAAAGACCGAAGCGTTTAAGCAAGGTCTCGACATCATCAGCAAACTGACTGAAGGCAAGACATTTGTCTGTCACGCCCAGGGTGCCGATCTCCCTAAAGCGAGTGCGTCATCAGTACAGTATGAAACATTTGGTGGTGTGCATCCTGCTGGAAATGTGGGCACTCACATTCATTACCTCAACCCTGTGAGTGCTGAAAAGGTTGTTTGGACAATTGGCTATCAAGATGTGATTGCGGTTGCTGAGCTCTTTACAACAGGCCAGCTTAACTCAGAACGTGTTGTTGCGCTTGGCGGCCCTCAAGTCGAAAAACCACGATTAGTACGCACCCTGTTGGGTGCTAACCTCGAAGAGTTAACGGCCGGTCAGCTTAAATCGGGTGAGAACCGTATTGTTTCGGGTTCTGTATTCGGTGGCCGTGCAGCGCGTGGCCCACTAAGCTACTTGGGTCGCTACCACACTCAGATCAGTGTTTTGCTTGAAGGTCGTGAGCGTGAAGTCATGCATTACTTACGCCCTGGTATCGAGAAATTCTCTGTACTCAATATCTACGTTTCAAAGCTCACCAATAAATTGTTCAACTTCACAACCAGTACAAACGGTAGTGAGCGTGCAATGGTACCTGTGGGCGCTTATGAAAAAGTGATGCCATTAGATATCTTGCCAACACAACTACTGCGTTCGATCATTGTAGGTGATACGGATATGGCGCAAAAGTTGGGTGCATTAGAGCTTGATGAAGAAGATTTGGCTTTATGTACTTTTGTTTGCCCTGGCAAATACGAGTACGGCCCCTTGCTTCGCAACAACTTAACTCGTATCGAAGTGGAGGGCTAACCCATGAGTTTACGTAAAGTCTTAGATGATATGGAACCTCACTTCCACAAAGGTGGTAAGTGGGAAAGCTGGTACGCTTTATACGAAGCCATCGATACGGTTTTCTACAAGCCTAAAGATGTGACCAAAACGACCTCTCATGTTCGTGATGGTATTGACCTTAAGCGCATGATGATCACCGTATGGTTATGTGCTTTTCCGGCCATGTTCTTTGGTATGTACAATACCGGTTTTCAAGCCAACACTATCCTTGCAGATATGGGTATGGCAGGCGTTGAAGGCTGGCGTGGTGCATTAGCAGCAATGCTAACAGGCCATGATGCGGCGAGTATTTGGGATAACATGATCCTAGGTGCACTCTACTTCTTACCCGTTTATGCCACAGTCTTTGTTGTGGGCGGTTTCTGGGAAGTTCTTTTTGCTATGAAACGTGGCCACGAAGTCAATGAAGGCTTTTTTGTTACGTCTATTCTGTTTGCACTTATCCTTCCACCGAGTATTCCATTGTGGCAAGCCGCATTGGGTATTTCGTTTGGTGTTGTGATTGGTAAAGAAGTCTTTGGTGGAACGGGTAAAAACTTCTTAAACCCTGCATTAACTGGCCGAGCTTTCTTATTCTTTGCCTACCCTAGTGCAATGAGTGGTGATGCCGTATGGACTGCTGTAGACGGTTACACCGGTGCCACAGCACTATCTGTTGCTGCCTCACAAGGTGTTGATGCAATGAGCCAGCAATTGACATGGTTCGATGCATTTCTTGGAACAGTTCAGGGCTCTATGGGTGAAACATCAACATTGGCCATCTTTATTGGTGGTGCCGTATTGTTGGCAATGGGCATTGCTTCTTTCCGCATTGTTGTGGGTGTTTTCTTGGGTATGACGGCTACGTCATTACTCCTCAATGCAATTGGCTCTGAAACCAACCCGATGTTTGCTTTACCGTTTTACTGGCATCTTGTTATTGGTGGTTTTGCCTTTGGTATGATCTTTATGGCAACGGATCCCGTTTCGGCATCAATGACCAATAAAGGCAAATGGATTTATGGCGCACTCATCGGCTTTATGGTGGTGCTTATTCGCGTGGTCAACCCCGCATTCCCTGAGGGCATGATGTTAGCAATTCTTTTTGCCAACCTCTTTGCACCTCTCATTGACCACTTTGTGGTTGAGTCAAATATCAAGCGGAGGTTAGCACGTGGCTAGTAAAGATAGCATTGCAAAAACGATAACGGTTGCCACACTACTTTGCGTAGTGTGTTCAGTAATCGTATCGACTGCGGCAGTTTTATTAAAGCCGGCGCAAGTCGCTAACAAAGAGCTCGATTTTAAACGCAATATTTTATCTGCTGCAGGTATGTTGGAGCAGGGCGTTAAAATTGAAGAACAATTCAAAGCAGTTGATGTGAAAATTGTTGATTTATCAACAGGTCAATTTACTGACAGCTCTGCAGTAGGTGATTTGGCGCGTTATGACCAAGTTAAAGCTGCTAAAGACCCTAGCCTGTCAAGCCCTGTTGAGGACGATATTGCTAAAATTGGTAAGCGTGAAAAGTACGCTAAAGTCTACATTGCTCAGAGCAGTGACGGCAAAGAAATTGTTGTTTTGCCTGTTCGTGGCTATGGCTTATGGGGTACTTTGTATGGCTTCCTTGCTGTTGAAGGCGATATGAATACCGTTGTGGGCCTTGGCTTTTATGACCATAAAGAAACTCCAGGGTTGGGCGGTGAAGTTGACAATCCACGCTGGAAGGCAATATGGCCTGGCAAAAAGCTCTTTGATGACCAAGGTAATATTTCTATTGCCATCATCAAAGGCACGGTTGATTCCGCTGCGGCTGGCTCACAATATAAGGTTGATGGTCTATCAGGTGCGACCTTAACTACTAGGGGTGTCCATAACCTCATTCACTTTTGGTTGGGTGAAGAAGGCTATGGTCCATTTATCGCTAACATGAAAAAAGGTAAGGCCTAGTCATGAAAGCAAAAGAACTACTTTTTAAACCCATCCTCGATGACAATCCCATTGGCTTGCAGGTGCTTGGTATCTGTTCAGCCTTGGCGGTAACTACCAGTTTGAAAGTCACCTTAGTTATGTGCGTTGCTTTAACGACGGTAACGGCATTTTCAAACTTTTTTGTTTCGGTCGTTCGCAATCAAGTCCCCAATAATATTCGTATCATTGTGCAGATGACGATTATTGCGTCACTGGTCATTCTTGTTGATCAGGTGCTAAAAGCTGTTGCTTACGATGTTTCTAAACAGCTTGCGGTATTTGTTGGTTTGATCATTACCAACTGTATTGTAATGGGGCGAGCTGAAGCTTTCGCCATGAAAAATCCACCACTACCCAGTTTTCTCGATGGTATTGGTAATGGCTTGGGTTACAGCTTTTTCTTGATCATTATTGGCACCATTCGTGAGCTTTTTGGTTCAGGTAAGTTGTTAGGCTTTGAAATTTTGCCATTGGCGACTGAAGGCGGCTGGTATATTTCTAATGGCTTATTGTTACTTGCGCCATCGGCCTTCTTCCTAATCGGCTTAATTATTTGGGGTGTCCGCGCTTATAAGCCTGCACAAGTGGAGCAAGATGAATTTAAAATTGCTCATAACACCACTAAGACGGCGGAGGTTCTGTAATGGAAGAACTACTGAGTTTATTTATCCGCTCGATTTTTATCGAGAATATGGCACTGTCATTCTTTTTAGGCATGTGCACGTTTTTAGCTATCTCTAAGAAAGTTGATGCTGCTCTAGGTTTGGGTATTGCGGTGATTGTTGTTCTCACAGTCACTGTGCCAGTCAATAATATAATTTATAAATACCTATTAGCTGAAGGTGCATTGGCTTGGGCCGGTCTTCCCGAAGTGGATTTAAGCTTCTTGGGCTTAATTTCATATATTGGTGTGATTGCTGCGATTGTTCAAATCATGGAAATGGTACTCGATAAGTACTTTCCGCCCCTGTACAACGCACTAGGTGTTTTCTTGCCACTTATTACAGTGAACTGCGCCATCATGGGTGCCGCATTGTTTATGGTTGAGCGTGATTACAACTTAGTTGAAAGTACTGTATTTGGTGCGGGCTCTGGTGTGGGTTGGGCGTTGGCCATTACTGCATTGGCGGGTATCCGTGAAAAAATGAAATACAGTGATGTACCCGATGGCCTTAAAGGTCTTGGTATTACCTTTATCACTGTAGGTTTGATGTCTTTGGGCTTCATGTCGTTTGGCGGCATCGACCTATAACAGCGGGATAACACGATAATGAATATAGAAATTATTTTAGGTGTAGTGATGTTCACCATCATCGTGTTGGTATTAGTGGGCATTATTTTGTCCGCTCGTGCCAAGCTTGTTGCAAGCGGTGATGTGACCATTTTAGTTAACGGTGAAAAAGAAATTGTAGCGGCTGCAGGCGGTAAGTTATTGCAAACGCTATCAGGCGCGGGCCTATTTTTACCTTCGGCATGTGGTGGCGGTGGTAGTTGTGCGCAGTGTAAGTGTATTGTTGAGTCAGGTGGTGGTGAAATGCTGCCAACAGAAGCCTCTCACTTTACCAAGCGTGAAGCCAAAGAGGGCTGGCGTTTAAGCTGCCAAGTACCCGTAAAAGAAAATATGCACATCGAAGTTGAAGACGATGTATTTGGTGTTAAGCAGTGGGAATGTACCGTTGAATCTAACCCCAACATGGCAACCTTTATTAAGGAACTTACGCTTAAGTTACCTGAAGGTGAAAATGTTGATTTCCGTGCGGGTGGTTATGTTCAGCTTGAAGCGCCAGCTCACCATGTACAGTTCAAAGATTTTGATATCGAAGAAGAGTACCGTGGCGATTGGGAGCATTTTGGCTTCTTTAACTTAGAGTCTAAAGTGGATGAGCCCGTTATTCGTGCTTATTCAATGGCGAACTACCCAGAAGAAAAAGGCGTTGTGAAGTTCAATATTCGTATTGCAACTCCACCACCACGCACCGAAGGTTTACCGCCCGGTCAAATGTCATCGTATGTCTTTAGCTTAAAACCCGGTGATACGATTACTGTTTATGGTCCATTTGGTGAGTTTTTTGCGAAAGATACCGACGCCGAGATGGTCTTTATTGGTGGTGGTGCAGGTATGGCGCCGATGCGTTCACATATCTTTGACCAGCTTCGTCGCCTTAAAAGTGATCGTAAAATCTCGTTTTGGTACGGCGCACGTTCATTACGTGAACTGTTCTATCAAGACGAATATGATCAACTGGCCTCTGAGAATGAAAACTTTGAATGGCATGTTGCCATGAGTGATCCTCAGCCAGAAGATAACTGGGAAGGTTTAACAGGTTTTATTCATAATGTATTATTTGAGCAATACCTGAAAGATCACCCAGCACCAGAAGATTGTGAGTTCTACATGTGTGGACCGCCAATCATGAACCAGTCTGTTATCCAAATGCTAAAAGATTTGGGTGTAGAAGACGAAAACATCATGCTTGATGATTTTGGTGGCTAAATGAATTGCCGCATTCTTAAAAGAGAATGCGGCTTTTTTGCTTTTATAGAGGGTGTACAAGGTAACGATTGTTCCGAGTAGTGCTTTTAATTTAAGTGTTCATACCACCATCTATCCATTTAGAGATTAGCATTAGGTTTTATAGTTAGAGCTTAGAATCTGCCATTTAAGGTTATAGCAAACGTGTTTTTATTACAGCGAACATTATTACTGAGCCATATTGTGATAACTAAAGCGAGGGTGGCAAAGCGACTCTCGCTTTTTTGTTTGACGCTTTTTTGCTTAAGCGGTTGTGAGCGGTCTCCTGATTTTGAGACAGTTGCTTTTTCAGGGCAGACAATGGGTACGACGTACAATATTAAAATTATTGTACAGCCCGAGCAAAAAACAATAGCAGAGCGAACGCAGCCGGTTATTGATGAGCAGCTTAAAGCGTTCAATCAGAGCTTATCGACCTATATTAAAAGCTCTGAAATTATGACGATCAATGCTGCACCTAAAGATGAATGGTTAGACGTTTCACCGCGATTCTTATCTGTTTTAGTCCTGAGCCAAACGATCAGTGAGCTGAGTAATGGCGCTTTTGATGCAACAGTAGGGCCGCTTGTGAATGCTTGGGGATTTGGAGCAAATTGGGATCAAGATCAAGCACCAACAGAAAACGAGCTGCAGCATGTGATGGCTAATGTGGGTTATCAGTCTATTGAGATCGACAAACCCTTCTCGCGTATTCGTAAGCTTAAAGACGTGCAGCTAGATTTTTCCGCTATTGCAAAAGGGTATGCGGTTGATGAAATTGCTGACTACCTTTGGGATCAGGGTTTGCATCATTTTATGGTTGAAATTGGCGGTGAGCTGCGTTTGCATGGCCACAATGCGCAAGGTCAGGCATGGCGTATTGGTGTTGAATCACCCCAAGCAGGCGGTAAAATTCGACCTATTGGCTTATCGGAAGCCGGCTTGGCAACTTCTGGTGATTATCGCAATTATTATGAAAAAGACGGCATGCGTTTTTCGCATACCATTGACCCTTCAACGGGCAAACCCATTACGCATAACCTAGCATCCATTACGGTTGTAGCGGACACGGCTGCTAAAGCTGACGCTTTAGCGACAGCATTTAGTGTGATGGGTGGAGACAAAGCACTCGAACTTGCTAATGCGCAAGGGGTTGCAGTGTATTTGATTGAACGGCAAGGCGATGGCTTTACGGTTCGCCATAATGATTATTTTTTACCCTATCTTGAAGCGGGCAAATAAAAGATTGCTTTAATATTGAGTAGGGTGGCAATGTAAAAGTGAGGTTTTAACGATGATTACATTTATTCTAGCATTTGGCTTTATCGCTATTATGATTGCAGGCATGGCCATTGGTGTCATTTTGCAAAATAAACCTATCAAAGGTTCATGTGGTGGCATGGCAGCATTGAATATGGATACAGCTTGTGATTTGTGTGGTGGAAACCCCAAAAAGTGCGAAGAAGAGCAAGAGCGACAAGCATTAGAAAAAACGCATTCCGATTTGGCTTATGATGCTTCTGCAAAAAAATAAGTTCTTTGCAAAATGCTATTATTGTATTGAATAATAGTCGAAACGTATTTAACCTCTTTGTTTAGTATTCACTGCTGAATATTAAACGCTTAAGGTGGATGCTTTTAATGACCTTTATAGACACTCAGACTAACAATAGGATATTCAATGACCGATTTTCATTATGATTTATTAGTAATTGGTGCAGGGCCTGCGGGCGAAGCAGCTGCGATGGCAGCAGTGAAGTCTGAGTTAAGTGTAGGGGTCGTTGATGCTCAGTCATTGGGCGGCAATTGTACACATAAGGGTACAATTCCTTCCAAAGCGTTACGGCATGTGGTGAAACAGGTGGTTAATGTACGCAAGCAGCCGGACATGCTGCAGATGAATGCAATGAGTGCGATCACCTATCCATCCGTACTCGAAGCGGCTAAGAAAGTGATCCCCAAAAAAGTGTCTATGCATAAAACCTATTTTATGCGTAATCGTATTCGCGTACATAGCGGGTGGGCAGAGTTTACGTCAGAAAATTCGGTTGTGGTGAAATATGATAACTCTACATCTGACAATATCACGGCGGATAAAATTCTGATTGCAACGGGCTCACGCCCTTATCAGCCAGACTATATTGATTTTACACATCCTCGTGTTTATGACAGTGACAGTATTTTGCAAATGGAGCATACGCCACGCACACTGGTTATTTATGGTGCGGGTGTGATTGGTTGTGAATATGCCTCTATTTTTTCGGGGTTAGGGATTAAAGTCGATTTGATTAATGGTCGCGATAGTTTGCTGTCGTTTTTGGATACTGAAATTACAGATGCTTTAAGCTACCACTTGCGTGATAAAGGTGTTTTAGTTCGCCATAGTGAGCAGTTTGATTATCTTGAAGCATCTGATGAAATGGTAACTGTCCATTTGAAGTCGGGTAAACGCATTAAAGCCGATGCGATGCTGTGGTCAAATGGTCGTTCGGGCAATACTGAAAAATTGAATCTAGCCATGGCGGGGCTTGAAGCCAATAGCCGAGGCCAAATTGAAGTGGATGATGAATACCGCACAGCAAACCCCAATATTTATGCTGCGGGTGATGTTGTTGGGTGGCCTAGCCTAGCCAGTGCAAGCTATGACCAGGGCCGTGCAGTAGTTGATTCGATTACAGGGCAAGCGGTTCGTAAAGTCACGGATGCACCCACTGGTATTTATACATTGCCAGAGATTAGCTCAGTCGGTAAGACAGAAGCCGAGCTAACGGCTGCAAAAGTGCCTTATGAAGTCGGCCGAGCTTTCTTTAAAGATACCGCACGCGCGCAAATCAGTGATGATGGTGTCGGCATGTTAAAGATATTGTTCCATTTGGATACGCAAGAAATTTTAGGTATTCATTGCTTTGGCGCAGAAGCAGCAGAAATTATTCACATTGGCCAAGCTATTATGAAACAGCCTGGTGAAGCGAATAATATCAACTACTTTACGAATACAACCTTTAACTACCCTACAATGGCAGAAGCGTATCGCGTAGCAGCCTTAAATGGTTTAAACCGGTTAAAACGTCAGTAAAATAATACAAGGCCTTCCAAAATGATTTATTGGGTATCAACAATATTGATTGGGGTGATTTTATCGCTTAGTGCCGCCAGTTATATTTTTCATGGCCCAACTATTCAAGGGATCCGCGAGCTAGGTTTTCCTGATTTTTTTCGGATTGAGCTTGCGGTGCTCAAAATACTAGCTGTTTTGATATTGCTGTTGCCGTCAATGCCTATTCAAATTAAAGAGTGGGCTTATGCTGGCACTGCACTTTTTTTTCTAACGGCAATTGTTGCGCATATTGCGCATAAAGATTCTATTTGGATTTTTCTTCTGAATATTGCTTTTGTAGTAATGCTGGGTGTCTCGCGTTATTTTTTGCACCGCAATATTTAACTCTAAGAGCAATAAAGCATGCCTAAAAAGCGCTTGCTTTATTGCTCTTGTCTAGGCATCATTTTTTGAGCTGAGTTAAACTTAAAGCTTAGCCAAAACCTGTTCTGCAGCTTCCAATGCACCCTCAAGATAACCACCAAAATCGGAGGCGGTTTCTGTGGAGCCTAATAATAACCTACCATCCCAAAGATTTTGCAACGGCGCAGTTAAACCGTAACGCGGGTGGTGATTGAGTGGTTGATGGTCTAAGTCTGTCGCCGTTTCTTTTTCAAATGCCCAATCTTGTAAGACAACATCAATTGGGTGATTGGCCTCTTCACCAAATAATCGAGTAAGTTGAGCACGAGTTGCTTTCAATAGTTCATCAGGGTGCTGTTGCCGAATATGAGGTGGTACGCCTACAAATCCAAATAATGCATAAGGACCGCCTTCTTGAGGGGATGCATCGTGGATTTCAACCATCGGACCTAATCGACTCATCGCATCACCTGATAGATTCGCTGTACGCCAAAAGGGTTTGGCATACGTTGCGATGACTTTTGCATGCCCTGCCATCCATGTTGGAATGGCTTGCATGGCTTTTATTGTTTTTGCTGAGAGAGCAGGGTTATAAGATAATGTTTCTGCTGCTACGCGTGGAGGTAAAGCTAGCACGACCTTTTCACTGTGAATCGAAATTGTATGTTGGTGCTTGTCTTTAATTGTTGTCGTGATGCCTGTTTCATTTTGCTCAAAGCTTAATGCTGTATGGTCGGATAAGCATTTTGAAGTAGGGAGCTTTTCTCGAATACTATCAATTAGCTGAATGATACCGCCTTTTATGCGATAGGAACCGGCCATCGAGGCATAGCCTTGGCCTTTTTGTACATTGCCTTGTTCATCCTCATAACAAAGCTCTCCTTGAGCGTATTGCATGAAAGTACTGAGGTTTAGGTCATCTATCAGCTTAGCCATGCGACGCTGGCCGTCCCAAAACCATGAGGGGCCCAAGTCATAATATTGTTTGCTTTGGTCTTGGTCGTGAATATGAGCGTGAATACGGCCACCTAAACGAGCGCGTGATTCGATTACAATATAATCTTTACCTGCCTGCTCCAGTTGGTATGCGAGCGCCAAACCCGATAGACCTCCACCAACAATTAGAATATCGGTTTTCATGCTGTTGTCTCTCATTTTCAGTTTTGAATGCGGCGCTATATTGCCTGTTTCTGAAAGAAAAACATAACGAAAAGATAAAAATAGCCCTTATTCTATTAGGCAATTTTTACGCATGATGGCTTATCGTATTGTCACTTAATGTGAAATAGCGTGCAGACCTTGCCACTCAGGCCCACCCATTAAGCGTGAAAGGCGATTCACTATAGGGGATTTACTGACCTTAAAATGTGCGTTTGATAAAGCCTGAAGCCCGCCTTTTTTGATAGGAGCGCTTAGGTGACCTTGCCATGTGACGATGAGGTGAAAACGCTGCGCACGTTGTCTCAAATCTTCTAGCAGGTAACTTAGCTTATCATGAGAGCGGGGTTGTAAATCTTCAATAACCACCAGAAGCGGGCAGCCTTTGACCCAGCTCGTTCGGTAAAGCCAATCTTCGTTCCAGATATCGCAGCCTATTTGTCGGTAATTATCCGTAATGGGCAATAGAGATTGGCTAAAAGCATGGTCTCTGGGCGTATTAATGTCAGCCCATCGAAAAGTGGGCCACTCTAGGCGAGCAGATAATCGATGGAAGCGCGTGTTGATGCCTGCTCCTAGCTCTATACCAATAGCGTTAGGGTTCTCTGTGAGGTAATTCTGGATTTGAGAGTCAATCCACTTACATTGCTGAAGTTCTAGTTGTTCTCGTGCACTTAAGGTTGTTTGATGCTCTAAACCGAGCTTTTGCACTAGGGCAGAAGCCGCTGCATCAATAAAGCCATAGCGTTTAGAAGCTCTGGCACGTAGCTGAAGTGGATTTAATAGCTGGTTGTCATGTTGAGAGATTATCATCGTACGTACCTGCTAGTGAGTGCATGAAATCTAACATTAAATGATAATCATTATCATTTCAAGTTTTTGACGATAAGTATTTGGCTTTACCCGCCAGAAATTTTAACTGTGTAGCCTTTTTGTTCTAAAATGGGCTTTAGTTTTTCACGTTGTTCACCTTGTATCTCGATAATCCCCTCTTTTACACTACCACCTGTTCCGCACACTTGCTTAAGCTGTTTGGCCAGCTTTTTTAACTCTGTGTTGTCTAAAAGCAACCCTTTAATGAGCGTGACACCCTTGCCCCCGCGGCCTTTGCTCTCACGGTGTAAGCGTACAATGCCATCACCGACTGGCTGTGCATGGGTTGTCGTGTCTTCTTTGATTTTGCCTTGATCAGTGGAATACACTAGGCGTGAGTTTTTGGGCATTGTTCCCTCCTAAAAAGCTGGCATTATACAAAGCTATGAGTGACTCAAAAACGATTCTTATGAATACAGCTAAACCGCGCCCTCATCAGCCAAGCTTAAAAGAGCGCATCTACATTATTATTTTTGGTACGGATACGCCAGCAGGTAAGTTATTTGACTTGCTCTTAATTTACGCCATTGTGCTCAGTGTCATTGCTTTGATGATGGATTCAGTCGTTGCCCTCAATAAACAGTGGGGCATGGCATTCCACTATGCGGAGTGGGTGTTTATTGCATTGTTTACCGCTGAGTATATTGCGCGAATCTATTGTTCACCAAGCCGTTGGTCATATGTGCGGAGCTTTTATGGAGTGATAGACTTACTGTCTATTCTACCTGCCTACATTGGTTTGCTGCTGCCTGGCACAAACTATTTACTTATGCTGCGCCTCTTTCGCATTTTGCGCGTCTTTCGCGTACTCAAGCTGATGCGTTACTTGGCCGAAGCCAATGTATTAGTGCGTGCTTTGGTTCAGGCCCGCCGAAAAATGTTTGTCTTTTTTATAGTTGTTTTGGTATTTGCAACCATTTTTGGGTCAATTATGTTTTTGGTTGAGGGCTCTGAAAATGGCTTTACGAGTATTCCTCGCAGCATTTACTGGACAATTGTGACGATCACGACGGTTGGGTATGGCGATATCACGCCCCAAACAACTTTAGGGCAAATTGTTGCTTCTGCGGCTATGCTAACGGGTTACTCTATTATTGTTGTGCCAACAGGGATTGTAACGGCAGAATTGTCGCAAGAAATTCAGCGCGAAAGGACGCTCATATCATGCCCTAATTGTGGTAAATCAGGCCATGATCACGATGCAGCATATTGTAAAAAATGTGGGGGAGCCGTTGATAATCCGTTAGTCGATAAGTCTAAATCTTAGCCTAGGATTCAAGTCATCTTGCATGATTTTCTGCTCCTATTCGCCTTTTTTCCTATACACAGTTGCTTATTCATCTCTGCTCCAATGGCTTGCTGCATGATTATCACTTGCTTTTGCCTCAACCCAGCGGTCACCCTCTTTTTTCCAAAAGGGGGCCTGTGTCTTGAGTAAATCGATTATGTAATGGCACGCTTCAAAAGCGGCCTTTCGGTGTGCGCTGCCCACTCCCACAAAGACAATCTGCTCTGTTGGCGCTAATTTGCCTACACGGTGCACAATAGTAACGGCTTCAAGCGGCCAGCGCTTTTTAGCTTCATCACTAATGCTACGGAGTACTGACTCTGTCATTTTGGGGTAGTGTTCGAGATGAAGGGGCTCTGCACCAGCAAACTCTCTGACTAAGCCTGTAAATGTCACAATCGCACCTGTTTGGGCGTTGATGCGTAACGCTTCATAAAGTTTATGCGGGTCAAAATCTTGTGTTTGAACAGTAATCATAAAAATGCAGTCATTATCGGTGGCAGCTTGAGTAGGGGGTGTTCTTTTTAGAATAAGCTAAAACGAACATCAACATCTAGCATGAATAAACTCCATTACTCATGAATGAGTACAATGATGATGTCCCTCCGTTATACGGTTATCCCGTAGAGCAAAACACATAAAGCATCGCTTCACAGCCAGCGCCGCACCGTTTCGGTGTAGGTTGTAAACTCTGCTGGAAATAAGTTCAGTAGAGCTCTTTCTTCGGGTTTGATTTGGTATTTATTCATATACAGCACGAATAAAACCGTCATTGCGAGAGTGAATATATTGGATAAATATATTCCCCAGCTAATCAGCACTAGAAAAAAACCGAGGTACATTGGATTACGTGATATTCGATAAATCCCAGATGTGACCAATGACGAAGTTTCATGAGGTTTTTGTGGGTTGATCGTTGTCTGTGCAAGTTTGAATGTTATTGCACCAGCAAGACAAAAAGCCATACCGAGAAAGAGCACTATGACAGAGAAGCTATTTTTAAACGCCAAAAGGGCGATTGAAGTAGGGAGTGCCTGCGCAATAAACCACATAAGAATACCAAATAGCAGGGTGATAATAGGAGGGGGTATTTTGAGTTCGAGACTTACCATAGGTGATGCTTTTCCTTAAGTGGTGAAGGGCTTAAGTGGTATTAAAACCGTTTGTTATGTCTAGGTTACCATTTTGCCAATGCCACCGCATAATGCATGGCATAATCCAACAGAATCTTATTATACGTATAGAAAGGCCGCTATTATGTGGATACAAAAAGATATTCAATTACGCGCACGACCGCGCGGTTTTCATTTGGTGACGCGTGAAGTACTTGAACAATTACCTGAGATTGTCCAACTTCAAGTGGGGCTATTGCATGTGCATATTCAACATACATCGGCTTCATTAACGATCAATGAAAATGCTGACCCCACTGTTAGGCAAGATTTTGAAAGCTTTTTTAATCATGCTGTCCCAGAAAATGAGCCTTATTTTTTACACAATGATGAGGGGAGCGATGATATGCCCGCCCACCTTAAAGCCAGCTTGCTGGGTTCGAGTGTGACCCTGCCAGTTAAGAGTGGCCATTTGAATGTAGGTACTTGGCAAGGCATTTACCTGTGCGAACACCGCAACTATGGCGGTGAGCGCAGACTAGCCCTAACCCTTCAAGGTGAATAGAAAAGCATTTCCCCATGCTATGAGTTGCACCAAATCTGGGCGATTTTTTTGCTTAATACACAGAATTTCATCTCATTGCAATGGTTATGCTACTCCTTATAAGGTCGCAATTTTCACCCCATTTTGTGTAAATTCGAGTACAATGTCGCCCAAATTTTTATCCACCTGATGTGTGACGCGAAAATGACTAAAAAGACGAAAATTGTAGCAACGGTCTCTGACCTTAAAGGCGATGTTGAGTTTATTGGCGAATTAGCCAAGCGAGGTGTAAATGTTATCCGTTTGAATACGGCGCACCAAACTCCCGAAGATACCCGTAAAGTCATCGATAATGTGCGCGCAGTAAGCGAAAAACTGGCTGTTTTGGTTGATACCAAAGGCCCAGAGATGCGCACAAACCTTAAAATAGAAGAAGACCTTCAAATCAAAACGGGCGAAAAAGTAACTTTTCGTTCGGATGGTTTAGACGTTGCTACGACTCGTGAAGCCGTGCAAGTCAACTACTTAGGCTTTGTAAAAGATGTTCCTGTAGGTGCCCACATCCTAATAGACGATGGCCTTTTAGAGTTAGTTGTTGATAGCAAAGACGATGGTGCGCTTTACACCACTGCACTCAATAATGGCAAGATCAAAAAGAAAAAGAGCGTTAATGTTCCGGGCGTTGAAATCAAACTACCTTCTGTTACAGAGCGCGATAAGACCTTTATCGAAATGGCAATCGATTCAGGCGTAGATTTTATTGCACATTCATTTGTGCGCAATAAGCAAGATGTTTTGGATGTTCAAGAAATTCTTGATGCCAAGAATTCACCCATTAAAATCATTGCTAAGATCGAAAACCGTGAAGGCGTTGATAACCTCGAAGAAATCTTGGAGGTTGTTTACGGCGTAATGGTCGCGCGTGGTGACTTAGGCATTGAAATACCCGGTGAGCAAGTGCCCTTAGTACAGAAAGAGATGATTCAAAAATGCATCAAGGCGCAGGTTCCTGTTATCACCGCGACTCAGATGTTAGAAAGCATGATTCAAAACCCGCGTGCAACCCGTGCAGAAATCTCTGATGTGGCGAACGCCGTATTAGATGGTACCGATGCAGTCATGTTATCGGGCGAGTCAGCCTACGGTGATTACCCTTTTGAAGCCGTAGACACGATGGCGCGTATTGCATCGCACGTTGAAGAAAATACAGCTAGCGGCATTAACTTTGATAGCGAGTCTAACAACTTACAAGAGTACATTTGTAAGCAAGTAGCGATGTCTGCACGTGACTTAGACGTTGATGGTATTGTTGTGCCAACTTCCACAGGTTCGACTGCTCGCCAAATTGCTTCACATCGCCCTGCAGC
>CALIUX010000299.1 GCA_938048505.1 uncultured Pseudomonadales bacterium | reverse complement strand
GGGATGATTAAAGAGATCTGCTATTGCAATCTCTTTGCCTGTTAGTTTTCGAAGCCGTGCAACTACTTGTGTCGCGAGGAGTGAATTGCCTCCTAGCTCAAAGAAGTTATCATTTAAGCCACAGCGCTCCAGATTTAAAAGCTCTGCCCAGACACCTGCCAATTGCTTTTCATATTCGCTTTCTGGAGGCTGCCAAGTCTTACTTTTAGCCAATAATTCATCTGGGTTGGGTAATGATTTTGTATCAACCTTACCATTTAAGGTGAGCGGCAATCGAGGTAGCTTGATCCACTGAGTCGGGATCATATATTCAGGCAAATGCTCGGTAAGGTGAGCATTAAGGGACTTTTCTAAGTCTTGATTAGCGTCACCTACAGAGGCTTGATTATCAACATACCAAGCGACTAAACGTGGCTCAGCCTGATTTTTTTCAGGCTGATAAAGGCCGATACTGGCCTGGTTAACAGAGGCATGTTGAACAATGTGATGCCGAATGGCCTCCAGCTCGACCCGGTAACCTCTCAACTTGACTTGATCATCAGCTCGCCCGAGGAATTCTATGCAGCCATCGGGCAATAAACGGACCTTATCACGCGTATAAAAAGCAGGAACGTCTTGACCGCCTATGTTCATACGCGTAAAGCGTTGCTGCTCTTCCTCTGAGGCGTTTAAGTAGCCCGCACCCACGCCAGCACCTGTTACGACTAACTCACCAGGCATAAAAGGCATAACATCTTGATTGTTTTCATCAACGACTCTAAAACCAATATTCACTAATGGTCGTCCCAGTGGCATGCTGTTGCTGTAGTGCAAACTACAATCATCTTGTGTTTGCGAAGACGCCAAAGCTTTCACTGAAAGCATAAAGCAACCTATTGTTGTTTCTGATGGCCCGTAGTGATTGAATATTCTGCAGCTTAAATTATGTGAATGCTGCAAATCACACAAAGTACGGTGTAACGGTAAAGAAAAGGTTTCGCCTCCTAAAATCAAGGCCTTAAGAGGGAGTAGGGTGTGCGGTGGCGTACCGCTGATGTCGGCGCTGTTCAGCAGCGCATGCAAATGGGATGGCACCATTTTCACCAAGTCAATCGCATTTTGCTGTAAATATGACGCAAAGTGACGGTCGCTAGTGATGGTTTCGTAGCGCATCAAATGAAGGCAAGCGCCAGTCGTTATGGCCCCGAATACTGCGGTGTAACCCAAGTCGGCAGCGAGCGTAGATACGCAAGCAAAGTGCTGTTGACGCTCGCTTGAATCATGTGCTTTTTGCTTAAGAAGTGAGTCTTCAGTAAGGTTAGCTTTAAGACCATCACAGTAATTGCTTAAGCTATTGTGCGTGACCTTTACACCTTTGGGTTCACCTGTTGTGCCAGAAGTGTAAATAACATAAGCCAGCTGTTGAGATTTATCTGTGTGATATTTTGAGTCTGCTGCGTTGCTTGTTTTATGTTTAGTATCCGCTAATAAACAATGATAGCCGGCCTCCTCGATAATATTTTGATGTTGTTGATCCGTTAGCACAATCGAAGGGTTTATTAGTGTTAGGAGGCGAGCTGCTCGAGTGGCTAGTTGTGACTGGCCTTGAGGGCTTCCCGTTTCTAGGGGGCCTGCTTCTAAAGATGATGCCTCTAAAGATGATGCTTCTAAAGGCACAAAGGCTGAACCTGCTTTCCAGCATGCGAGCATGCCAACTAAACTCCATACACTTCGAGATAAATAGAGGGGGACGAGTGGAGTGCTAATTGATGATGTGCTGTGGTTGGCACGAGTGTGTTGATTTATTTGAACAGCCAATTCGTTGGCATAATAGTTGAGCTGAGAGTAGCTTAAGGTTTGTTCCTCATCTGTTACGGCTGGGCGATGTGGGTAATGTTCGACACAATATTCAATGCGCTCTAATACCGATAAGCCATTAAGGGGTGTGCGGCTGTTATGTTCAGCGACGGTGCCTTGAGATTGCTCCAGTAATTGCTTATCTCCCTTTAACCGTAGCTGCGTTTTTGACACCATTAGTTCAGGTTGATTAGCCAATTGCTCTAATACGCATTGAATTCGAGCGAGTAATGTCTGAGTGACGCCATGACTGAATTGTTGCGGGTCTGATTCAACATGCATCAAAATTTGCGGGTGGTGGCTATCTGCCCATTCCACAAAAGAAAAAGCCAAGCCTGTCTTTGTTAAAGCATTCGATGTTGATGAAATGGGTAAAATCAAACGACCCGCTATATTCGTTACTGCTACAGAGCGCAGAGATTGGCTAGCAAGTTGATCGTAATAACTAATGTCAGCCAAAGCGTCACAGACTAATTGTGTGGATTCTGGTAAATATTCCACATTGTCTTCAAGTGTTTGATTATGTCGATCAATACGGCGGCATAGAACATTAAAACTGTCGTTTTCGTATAGCAGTGAATGCATCGACAAAGGCTTTTCTAGGCACCCTATAATGTTATCGAGTTCTTCAAAAGGTCTACAAGGAAAACGCTGATTCACTACAATGCGTTCACTTTGAGCCAGTTTATGTAAAGTAAGGAGAGTGGCAGTCAAAATGACCGATTTTAGTGAGAACTCATGGTGCTTTGCCCATGCATTTAAATCTGAGTGCAACCTACTGGATAGTGTAAGAGTGTGGCTATTCTTTGCATCAATATTGATTGATTCACCGGAGACAGGCCGACTGTCCGGTAGTGTACTTGTTGATTGAGTTGTAGGTATGGGTTGAGCTGTAGATATATCCCGAGGTGTAGACCGTGCCATAGGTAAAGATGGTTGAGCACTTGTTTCATTTAACCAAAGGGATTTTGCTTGCTGATAGTCATCATCCTCTTCATTCAAACAAGATGCCTGCCAACTCACAAATTGAGCATAGTCAGCATCAAGTTCGGCCAACTCTTGGCCACTGAGTAAGCTGTCTAATTCTTTAATAAGGATGAGTAAAGAGGCTGTATCGCATGAGAGTGTTTCTACCGACAGCAACAAATACTGTGTTGCAGGTGAATCCTTTGATGGTTCAACTGTCAGCCACATTGCAAAACTTTGCATCTTTTGCGCTAATGCAGGCAAATTATGCAATTGTTTCGCCTGGATGTTTAGTTCATCCCATATAAAAGGCTTAGCTGCTGTATTGCAGTGAGAAAATTGTTGCGGGTATTTATAACCCGGAACATCGCAATAACTCGGTGATAGCATACTATGACGTTCGCGTAATTTCTGAAGCATATTCATAGTTTGATTAGCGCTATAACGGCTATCCATACGCATCAATATCTGATGCGTATGTTCGCGGTTTACATTCCACAATCTCTTTTGCTGTGGTGACAACAAAAATGTTGAAGCGGTTGAGGAGTGATCTTCGTACGCTGTTTTCTCACATGCAGTCATGATTATGTCCTAACGGGATTAGCCCTAAGCAATTACTGTTTGATTTTTTGCTAAAAAATAACGCTAATTAAGTATGGTGTTACATAATTAAAATCGGTATTTTGCTGATAACAGCGACAATTATTTTTCCGCCTAAACTGTGTTATGCAGGTAAAAGAATGTTGCCTTCTTGTTCTAATAATTCAGCCATAGCAACATTGATTTTTCTGTCACCTTCAAATGGATCTCTTGCATGCGCAACAGACATATTGTCAAGCAGCAGCACATCGCCTTTTTGCCATGCAAAGCGTACAGCGAATTGCTCATAAAGATTCAATGTGTAATGTGCTACCTCATCACTAATCGGAGAGCCATCGCCAAAATACACATGGCGAGGAAGCCCTTCGACCCCTTTCATTTCTAACAAAGACTCCCTCACTTCAGGTGGTAAAAAAGCACTATGATGTAATTGAATTTGATTGAAAAAACTTTTTTCACCATTTTCTGGGTGCAAGGTAACAGCTCTGCGTAGCTCCCATGTGCGCAATTCATCATCATTTAGCCACTCAAAATTAACACCGCCATGTCGACATTTTTCTTCTACTTCAGCACGATCTTCAGTTTGAAAGAAATGCTGCCAGCTTACGTCGAGATTACGGCTAAAGTTACGAACATAACGCAAATGCTTTTTCTCGAACATTTCCCTGATCTCAGGGTCCATCTGCCGATAAACTTCGCGGCAGTCAACTATCGGTGTGTTGCCGCCAACAGGAGAGGGCGTCACACAGAAAAAGAGCTGGCGCGTAGGCCATTGATGTAAATGAGAACTTTCATTATGAAACAAAATAGGCTTGTCATTAGGGTAAGGGGTTGAGTGGTAAATCTTTTTACCTTCTTTTTCTTTAGGTAAATCACCATAGTTGCCAAACAGAGTAGGACAAATGCTCTGTGCAAAATTCTCGAAGTCCATTCCTGTTTTGAGCGTAAAACCACGAAACAAAATTGCTCCGTGAGCACTTAAATCCGATAGAATCTCTTGTCTTTGCATTTTTGCCCAACCACAGGCATCCACGTCTTGGTGCTTTGCTTGAATAACTAACGGCATTGTTTTTTCTGGACTAAAAGTAAATTTATCGACCAGCTGAACAGGCTTTGTAGGGGGTATTATTTTGCTTTTAAATTTATTGAACCCTGCCTTTTTCTTTTCTTTTTTACGTTTGCTACTGGCCGTGATCTCTAAGGTGTCTATCATGCTGAATTCCTCTGTTAAGCGATCCGGTTGGGTCGTAATCTGTGAGAGTAGGTTTTCGAACTGCGAAGCCATTTTTTGCATTGATTTTTGGGTGAAAAGCGCAGTCGCATAATGCCAATAAACGTCCAGTGATCCGGAGTTTTCTTTTATAAATAAAGACTGATCAAAACGACATATTTGCTCATCCACCTCAACGCTTTCAATGCTTAACCCCTCCAGCTGAAGATTCATGGACTGTGCATTTTGCAAAACAAATAAAATTTGCACTAACGG
>CALIUX010000298.1 GCA_938048505.1 uncultured Pseudomonadales bacterium | reverse complement strand
AACAAGGCCTGCAATGACCAAACTGGCCGAAGCGCGTAAATCACTTGCCATAACCGGTGCCGCCTTCAAGCGCTCTACACCGGTAATAATACAAGTATTGCCCTCTAAGGTGATGTTGGCGCCCATACGATTCAGCTCATGTACCTGAATCAAGCGATTTTCGAAGATCGTCTCAACAACAGTAGCTGTGCCTTCGGCAACGGTATTCATGGCTGTAAATTGGGATTGCATATCAGTGGGGAAAGCCGGATAAGGCGCTGTTTTAAGGCCAACGGCTTTGGGGCGATTGCCTTTCATGTTGAGCTCAATCCAGTCATCGCCAATTGCAAGGTTAGCACCAGCCTCTTCTAGCTTAATCAAGACCGAATCAAGAATGTCCGCTTGTGTATCGCGCAACATGACTCGGCCTCGCGTAGCAGCGGCGGCAACAAGGTAAGTCCCTGTTTCGATTCGATCTGGCATAACCGTATAGCTGCAACCGTTCAAGCGTTTAACGCCTTGAATGACTAAGCGGTCAGTTCCAATGCCATCGATCTTTGCGCCCATAGCCACTAAAAAGTGAGCCAAATCAACAATTTCGGGCTCACGCGCGGCATTTTCAAGGACTGTTTCGCCATCAGCTAGTGTCGCCGCCATGAGCAAATTTTCTGTACCACCTACGGTCACAACATCCATAAAAATATGCGCGCCTTTCAGACCGTTAGGCGCGGTAGCACGGATATAACCACCATCAACCTCAATGTGCGCGCCCATGGCCTCTAGCCCTTTAAGGTGAATATCAACAGGGCGTGAACCGATGGCGCAACCACCAGGAAAAGAGACATCTGCTTTACCAAAGCGCGCTAGCATTGGACCTAGCACCAAGATCGATGCACGCATGGTTCGAACAAGCTCATAAGGCGCTTCAAATTCCGACATGCTACTCACGTCTATTTCAACGGTCATATGCTCGGTAATCGTTATGCCAACACCCATGCTGCGTAATAGCGCTAACATGGTTGTAATGTCTTTCAAATGGGGGAGGTTTTTTAAATGTACAGGGGTTTCAGCCAACAGTACGCCCGCTAAAATAGGCAGCGCCGCATTTTTTGAACCTGATATACGAATTTCACCGTCCAGCGGGCCGCTGCCGGTAATAAGCAATTTATCCATAAGTTTTTATGTGCCTTTGGGATCAAATCTGAGGTAGATAAGCGAGCTAACACTCATAATAGTATTAACCAGCAGCACTTAAAGCCGTGATTAACAACAGAGCCTAACAATGCGGCTTAACATACGCTCACTAGAAATATGCCGTTAAGGCAAGCTTATGGTTTTTCGGCGGGTGTATAAGTCTTCATATGCACGGCATGTATCACGCCACTCGCGATCACTTCTTGTAAAGACGCATAAACAAGCTGCTGGCGCTTAACCGCATTCAACCCTTCAAACGCATTACTCACCACAACTAAATGGGCATGATTCCCCTCTAAAGTGACTTCTACTTCACTGTCTGCAATAGCGCCTTGAACTAACGCTTTAACGTCTTCGACCTGCATAAAACACCTACATAATGCGGGGATGAGAATCCCCTTAAATAAAAAACGCGCTAGTTTATCAAAACCAGCGCGTTTTTATACTTTTGAAGTAGTACGAAGCGATGAAATAAATCGACCTAACGGTCTGACTTACCCCAGTTTGCCGCAACAACACCATATTGGTTCTTGTTTTGGCGCATTGCTTGAGCATATTGATCACGGAAACTTTTACCTAAGTTGACGCCATTCAATACCACATTGATCAGTTTCCACGAGCCCGCTTTATTCTTTGCCATTGTATAAGAAACAACATGATTACCGTCAGCACCTTTCACATCTTGCAACACTTCGATCTTACGCTCTTTTGATACATCCCCTTCAGGTGGGCGTACTGTAATCGCAGAGTCCGCGTAATTGGCCATTCCCTTAGCAATAGTTTCAACCATTCCACTACGAAACGCCGCTGCAAATTCGGTACGCTGCTCTGCTGTGGCACGCTTGTAGTGCTTCGACATCACTATCTTTGCGATGTAATCAAACGCAACAACCGGTTCTAGCACCTCATCCACCTTTTTAAAGTAGGCAGCAGGTTGGTTCGCTAGCATTTTTTTGTTGTTTTGAATCACGGAAATCATTTGCGTTGTCACATCCGTTACAACAGCATGCGCGCCTTTTGGCTGCACATCTTGAAGCGATGACGCAGGATCTGCTGGTGTTTGCGCACTCGCAAACGTAGCGGCAAAACCAAATAATAAGCTTGAAAACGTAACAACCAATAAACGCAGTCCTGCGGACAACATAACTTTCTCCAAAATTAATAATGCACCTGCACAATAACAGGCTCGCAATTTAGTTTAGGCTTAGACCTACTCAAACCTACTTAGACCTACTCAAACCTACTTAGACCTACTCAAACCTACTTAGACCTACTCAAACCTACTTAGACCTGCTTAAACCTAAAATTAAAACCAAAGGGTTTTATCCATAAATTCTACGCGCGATTAAGCCGTAAATAGGCTTAATCCATGCTGAACATACGCCGGTTCAATAGTCTTGTGCGCACATAAGATGCATCTGACGCACACTTGGTTCCGCATCCTTTACGCCTTGGCTAAAAACGCCATACATGCTTTTGGCTGAGCGTTTACACGTGATAGACATAAAATGCTGACATTCGTAACAGGCACGATTACCATGGGCACCCAAATGCCATCACTTTGAAGGCATTCTTTTATCACACCATTTCTGTAGCCTTTTATTGTGTAGCACTTATGACGCAGAGATTGAATGCTACTTTTTGTATTGAGGATGACGCATGCCCGAGCTTCTGCTCCCAGCAATTGCCATTATTGTAGGTTTTATTGGCTTGGTATGGAGTGCCGACCATTTTGTTGGCGCGAGTGCAGCCATTGCCAAAATAGCAGGCTTATCGCCTTTATTGATTGGTTTAACGATTGTATCTCTTGGCACTTCTGCACCAGAGATTATGGTCTCACTGAGTGCTGCAATTAAAGACAAAGGTGATCTAGCTGTCGGCAATGCTATTGGGTCCAATTTGGCGAACATTGGTATGGTATTAGGCATTACCGCACTCGTCGCACGCCTTCCCATCAAGGGAAATTTATTAACGTGCGAGCTCCCCATACTCGTTCTTGTGACAGCCGTTGGCGGCTATACACTCATGGATGCAAAGCTCACTTGGGTTGATGGCCTAATATTAGCTGGACTACTCATCCCCGTAATGCTGTTTATTATTCGCACCAAAACACGCACCTTATCCGCTGACGAAATTGCCGCAGAGGAAGAAGAAATACCCACAATGAGCACGCGCGCAGCTTGGATCGGCTTTTTTATTGGTCTTGTTGTACTCGTGGGTAGCGCAGAAA
>CALIUX010000297.1 GCA_938048505.1 uncultured Pseudomonadales bacterium | reverse complement strand
TTATCTTTGCAAGATGTAAACGTTGTGAGTTTGCACGGCCGCGCATTATCTACTCTTCGAGCACATCTTAAAAAAAATACCGTGCTGGTCTTACTGACGGATAAAAACAGCCTGCCGCTCGCGATTGCACAAGAATGCATGCAGGCTAATTTTGCTGATACAACATTAAATGTCTACGAAGACTTAGGGCATGCATCGGAGCGCCATCAGCAGTTTAAAGCCAATGAATTAGTGGAGCAGTGTCAAACCTCAGGTAGTGCACCAACCTTTTCACCTTTGCATATTACGATTGTCTCAGTTAAAGGGGAGGGCGGCCTTTATCCAGAGTTCCCCGGTATTCCCGATCATTTGTATCAAACTGGGGTCGCACCCGGTAAGGGCATGATTACAAAGCGTGAAGTTCGGCTCATGATCGCCACGTATATACAGCCCTCTAAGGGTGACGTCATATGGGATGTGGGAGCAGGTTGTGGTGGTGTTGCCGTTGAGCTAGGCTTTTGGCGTGATGATATTGCGCTGTATGCAATAGAGTATCGTGCGGAGCGGCTGCACTTTCTCAAGCGTAATATTGAGTATTTTGGTATACAAAATCATTGCCACATTGTTGAAGGGCGAGCTCCCGAGGCATTAACTGCACTGCCTTTGCCCAACAAAGTGTTTATTGGTGGGAGTGATGGGGAACTGGGTTGTTTACTCCAAAATGCTTGGCAAAAATTGCCTCATGGTGGGTTGCTTATTGCTAGCGCAGTGCTTGACCGCACCCAAGCCGAGCTCAGAGATTTTGCATGTAGCCTTTCGTTGGCAGAGCAAGATCGAATAGAAAGTGTTTCGTTGGCTGTTTCACGCAGCACAGTTAAGGATGCCGTTTTTTCGTCTGAGTCAAAACGCCCGATTACCGTATTCAAATTTCAAAAACTTAGCAACCATTCTAAAAAACAGGCTAAGCAGAACCTTGCATGGCCAAAACCCAGCCAGTACCAAAACCTTGAACAGAAGGTGAAATAAAAATGACAGCTAAATTTATTGGTGCGGGAGTAGGGCCGGGTGACCCAGAGTTGATTACATTAAAGGCCTGCCGTTATATTCAGAATGCTGATGTCATTAGTTATATTTCAAATGAGCAAGGTGTTTCGCAGGCAAAAAGCATTGCTCAAGATGTATTGAAAAACGCTCGCTCAAACCTGCAAGAAATTCCTCTGCTTATGCCCATGCAAGAAAATCGCACTGAGGCCAATCGTGTTTATGATGAGGCAAGTACTGCGATTCAACAGGCGATAGCGAATGGTCTGCAGGTTGTATTTCTGTGTGAAGGCGACCCATTATTTTTTGGGTCATTTGGGTATTTGCTCGAAAGGTTACAGGGCCACATTCCATGTGAGGTGGTGCCAGGTATTTCATCGATACATGCAGCGGCTTCGGCATTGCAGCACCCGCTAACGGTATTGACTGAATCATTTTCTGTGGTCAGTGGCCGCCATTCTCAAGAAAAAATTGAATCTGCTCTGCGCAATAATGAAACGGTTGTGATTATGAAGGCTGGCCGTTCTCGTCAGCGAATATTGCAAGCCTTGCGTAATACACAGCGTGCGAACGACGCCCAATATTTAGAGTATATTGGGCGAGATAAAGAAAAGATTTACCATAATGTGCTGGATTTAGATGGCGAGGCGGGGCCTTATTTCTCATTGTTTGTTGTGACGTCTCGCGCACGGTGTAGTCGTTAATGTCAGGCAATACCTCAACAGTCATAATCGCATTAACGGAAGCGGGCCAGCAGCTTGCTGTGCGGTTAAATAACATTGTTCCCAATTCAACGATACTATTCAAGCCGCAGCCTTTTGCCCAAAAAGTACAAAGTGCCTTTATGCAAGGCCATAAGCTCATTTTTATTTGTGCTACCGGCATTGTTTTTAGGACATTGGCACCTGTTTTAATCAGTAAAAAAAGTGATCCACCTGTATTGGTTATAGATGAAACGGGGCAGTTTGTGATTCCATTACTGTCTGGGCATGAGGGTGGCGCAAATGAATGGGGTAGGTGCATTGCAGAGTCTTTGCATGCTACCTGCGTGATAACAACTGCAGGCCATTATACCCGCCCCGTTTATACCATTGGCATGGGGTGTGAGCGTGGTTGCTCGATTGATGACTTGCGTATACTGCTGAATAAAGCACTTAATCAAACCCAGCTTACGCTTTCGCAAATGCACTCCTTGCATAGCATTGCTTTAAAAGCAGATGAAGTCGGTTTAATTGAGCTGGCAGCTGAGTGCAAAATGCCTTATCAAACACACAGCGCACAGTCTCTTTCTGAAATGGAAGATTTACTGAGCCAAAAATCAGATTATGTTTTGAGCGTGACTGGCGTCTATGGTGTGGCGGAGTCGGCAGCGCTATTCGGCGCACAAAAAATTACACATTCTGCTCCAGAGTTGTTGCTAGCTAAAATTAAAAACGCCAAAGCAACCTGTGCTATTGCGCGAAGTTACCCTCTTCATGAAATCCAATAAGTGGATTTTTATTCTTTTTAATAGATAACTATTCGCATCGATTATTTCTTGGTGGGAATACAATATAACGAACAGTAGGTTGATATTTAAGTACGTATTAAAAAGTGCTTATCTGATTATTTATGAAACAATTATATATCGTAAGTGCCGGTCCGGGTGATACGGGTCTTGTCGCGCCTAAAGCAATGGCGGCTATTCAAGCGTGTAGTGATCTTGTGGCGTATGGCTTATATCTTAAGCTCTTGGGTGGAGTCTGTGATGCAAAAAAACATCATGACCTGCCTTTAGGTGAAGAAATTGGGCGCGCGCGTTTGGCGCTTGATCTTGCTGCCAGTGGGAAAACAACAGCATTGATTTCGAGCGGTGATATTGGCATTTATGCTATGGCGACATTGGTTTTTGAGCTGCTTGATAAACAATTGCAAGGCAAAGAGCATTCGCCAGAGTGGCTAGATGTGAATATTGAAGTTATCCCAGGTATATCGGCTATGCAAGCTGCAGCAAGCCGAGCAGGCGCTATGCTAGGACATGATTTTTGCACAATATCTTTATCCGATTTATTAACGCCTTGGCAAACCATCGAAAAACGTCTGCATGCCTGTGGTCAAGGTGATTTTGTGGTGTCTTTTTACAACCCTCGTTCTCAAAAAAGAGATTGGCAAATTAATCATGCAAGAGATATTTTATTGCAATATCGCCCAGCCGATACACCCGTGATCTTGGGCCGCCAGCTCACGCGAGAAGATGAAACATTAAACATCACAACGCTTGCTGCACTGCATTCTGATGATGTCGATATGTTCACTTTGGTCAGTGTAGGGAATAGTGAATCCCGTGCTATACGCTATGGCGAAAAAGAATGGGTATACACGCCCAGAGGCTATGCTAAAAAACTTGTTTAGTGTATGCCTGTTTAACATGTATTGGCTGAAAAACGCTGTTTGCCCCCACAACAAGACGTAATTCGAAAGAGTATTGTATGACTGTTTATTTTATTGGTGCAGGTCCGGGTGACCCAGAGCTAATCACCCTCAAAGCACACAAGCTTATTCAACAATGCCCTATTATTTTGTATGCAGGCTCTTTGGTGCCACGCGAAATTTTTGCTGAAGTTGAATCATCAGCAGAGAGCATTGTTGATACCGCTTCATTAGATCTTGATAAAATCATCGCGTATATCCAAGCAGCCCATGCCGAAAATAAGGATGTTGCGCGCGTACATTCCGGTGACCCGTCTTTATATGGCGCGATTGGAGAGCAAATTCGTCGGCTCGAAGGTTTGGG
>CALIUX010000296.1 GCA_938048505.1 uncultured Pseudomonadales bacterium | reverse complement strand
TACTGAGTTTGCGCGCGCCAAGCGGTATGGCAGAGAACTTTCAATTATCATGATCGATATTGATGAGTTCAAAGCAGTCAATGATCGCTATGGGCATGCCGCAGGTGATCTAGCGTTAATCAGTCTGGCCGAATGCTGCCGAAAAGTTGTGAGGGAATCCGATATTATCGGAAGGTTGGGTGGTGAGGAGTTTGCAATATGCTGCCCCGAAGCGGACATTGCAGGCGCTAAAATTATTGCCGAAAGGCTGCGAACAGCCTGCGAAGAGAGCTTATTACACTACCAAGACAACGCTTTTTGCATCACAATCAGCCTAGGCATTACCAATATAGAACGCCATGACAAAACCATTGAAAAGGTCATGCAGCGCGCCGACGCGCTCCTTTATAAAGCCAAAGAAGCGGGTCGTAACTGTTCTGTCATCTTGTAGCTTTTAATGTGTAGTTTTTAGCGTACTTTAGCGATCCAAAGATGCTCTAAGCTGGACGGCATTTCAGGTAGCGTGATATCTGCCAACCGATCAAGGCCTGATTGAATATGGTTGCCCACCGCCTCACCCACGGACTCCGTCAGGTAAAACGCCATTTGATGCTTAAGCTGATAAATATGATAGATCACTTCTTGCATCATCAAAAAAACGTCTTCTACTTCGCGGTATGCATGCTCAAGAGAAGCACTTTCAACCTGATCTAGCCATCGAATGTAGGCTTCGTTAATAATGCCAGATTGTGTAATAGCAATATTGATATGAATAATGGCATTTTGCAGTGCAAAAACGCGATTGTCGCCATGACGGTAACCCACACCACTTGCGATGTCTGATATCACATCGACACAGGCACCAATGAAATCATTTTTCTCTCGCACAGATTGAATAAAAGCAGGCATTAAGTCATTGGGCACAGCACGGCCATCAGGCTCAGGTAAAACTTGTAACCACTCAATTAACCGTTTGCCCAAAATACCAAATCGACTATGTCCATTCATTCTGATCATTGCGATCAGGTCGTTAAACGCTCGTTCACCAGCACTGAGGCGCTTGCGGTAAATAGCATGGACAGCATCTAAAAAGCCTAAACACTGCCCAAAGCGACTAATCATCGACCCTACTTTACCCGCAGGATAACCCGTACCATCTAGGTTTTCGTGATGTTCCGTCACTGCCTCGATCAGATCATCTGTAAGGGGCGTAATGTGCTTTAGTAACGAGGCGCCTAGCATTGTGTGCTTTTGCTGGCGCTGACGCTCAGAGGCAAGCAAGACATGCTCAGGGGGAGCGATTGGCAAGAACAGCAAACCCACATCATGGGCTAGCCCGAGAAAGAAAATATTGAATGCGTCATTCGCTGCACGCTTCATCTTTCTCATTAAGATGCTACCTAACCATGCAACAAATAAAGCTTGCTCGTATACTTGTGGCAGCAGTGCTTTAAGTAACGTTAAGCAATGAACAAATGCATGCAAATCCGCAATGCGCGCAATGTATTCTTTTACAAAGCTCCAATCACCGTAGAGACCATCAAAAGCACTCAACGCTTTATCGGTGATGACCAATTGCTCCATATCCTTTAAGACCTGAGCCGCATCCAGCGCGCCCATCAATTGGAGAGATTGAATATAATTAGGCGGATTATCGATCTCGGTAAGCTTAACGAGCAGGTCGCGATCAAAAGCTGCGCCTTTATGCGCCAATACAACACCATCTAAGCGATAAAGATCTGACGTAAGGCTGACCGAGTTCATCTCGCCATACTGAACGAGGCGTTCACCAAAGCGTAACAGCTCCTCGCGGTTATCGTACTCTGCTCTCATTCGGGTGCCTTAAACATTGTAAATATTGCGTCCAGTATCGCTAATTTTGAAGCATTAACCAGAAGTATAGACGGCTTATTGCTAATTAGGCATGAAAATCCTTTTACCGGCTGTTTTCTACACATAATTTATGCCTAACAGACCACCCGTCTTTCGCACTAAGTCGCTTCAACAAATCACATAGTGACATATCATATAACACGACACTGTAAAATAAGACTAAAGCATGCATACTCAAGCAAATCATCCAACTTTTAGTGTAATTTGCGACTTAAGCCTTGGCTCTTGAAGCAACTTCAGGCAGAATTGCGCGCTCTATAAATCCGCCAGCGGCGGGACGGTAATCAAAGCAGTCATTTGCACTGCATTTTGAATCAACGAGGAAGTCGCCGAATGGCAAAAGAAGATAATTTTGAACTAGAAGGTGAAGTGGTTGATACACTCCCGAATACAATGTTCCGCGTCAAGCTTGAAAATGGCCACGTTGTAACGGCACACATCTCTGGAAAAATGCGTAAAAACTACATCCGCATTTTAACGGGCGATAAAGTAAAAGTAGAAATGACGCCCTACGATTTGAGCAAAGGCCGCATTACTTACAGAGCTCGCTAAGCCCAGAGCTCGCCACATAGGATTCACTCAACCTGCACATCAAAAACAATCTCACCTGTTGCTGATGCCGCTAACGGCCCTGTGAAACTCCAATGGATATTGCCGCTATAGCCTACAACATTATCTGGAGCAGTTGGCAGCACAACACTGCATGAGACAAGGCTAGGCGGCAATACTCCTCCGCAGCTAACTGGACCACTAAGGGTAGTAAAAGCTGGTGTGGAATCATAAATGTTCAGATTCGCAACCGCTTGACTCCCATTGTTCGTATAGCGCACTTTGTAACGCAACACATCGCCGCTCACCGCTTGGTTGGCAACCTCCTCACCGCTTGCTTGCGTTATATTTTCAACCGACTTATCCAGCGTTAAGCTCTGGGTAATGACCTGTGTAACATCCTGAACCTGCTGAGCAGACGTTAAACCATCTGGTGATTCATTGCTGTATGTGAAATTGGCAGTCAGGTCGATCGTTAATGTTGAAGCAGGACTCACATCGTTCGTAGACGCAATACGCACAGCCACACAAATATTTTCATTCGCCTGAACAGAAATCGCACTGATAATAGGGCTTGCTAGCTCTGCAGATGAGAGCGAGCCATCGCAATTCACATCTCTATAAAGAGTGCCAGTCCACACACCAGGGCCCACTTGCTGCTGAACAACCGAAAAACTGACATCGCCTAGGCTTTGAGCCGTAAAAGTATGATGATATTCAACATTTTGGCCTGGCGTTACCACACCAGTATGGTTAGGCGAAAAGAGATTTTGCTCGACATCGCCAAAATTCACGCCAGCATAGTTTTGATCAAAAATAGGCGTAAACCGTAAAGCATCATCTCGATTATCGGGATTAACCAAACTAGGCAATGCTGGAGAACCAGGCTGCTCGCTTATCGATAAGGCAGAGGCCGGCGTCTGCACAACCAAATCAATCACCTCCCCCGCGACAAAGACCGGCAAATCTAACGAATAGGCACCATTCGCTTCTGTCACAGCTGACGCAACCAAGGCGCCATCACTGTTTCGTGTAGCGGTAATGCCTAGCCCGCCAACCCCCTTCTCTGAACCATTCACAATGCCATCGTGCGCGATTCCCGATGATTCACCGTTATCATAAAAAACATGACCCGAAACATTCATATCATCGATCGTGATAGAAAAGTCACCATCAATACCAGTTCCAGTGGCACCAAAAACAAGAATAGAAGCTGACTCTAAAAGCGTATGGGAGCGTTCATTGTCATTATCACGATCTTCATCAACAGTTAGCTCAATACTGGTTGGCGTTAAATTACGGCGCCTTAGCCAACCACCATCCTGCTCATCCAAATTAGCTGGATTAGGGTCAATATCGTTACGAGACGATTTGGAAGCAAACGCCCGAGGGTTAGTATGCCCACCAGGGTAAGTAAAGTTGACCGTATCATAACGCTGCGTCCAGCCACTCAAAATATTACCTGTCGTCAGGGCCTCGTAGGAAATATTGACGCCTTGAGCGGTAAATTGCCCCGTCACACCACGCTCAATAGCAAGGTATGCTACATCTTGAAATGTCGTGACAGACCCGGCACCCGAATCACTTCGCTCTAGTGCCATTTCAAAACTATTTGTCGAAATGCTATTAACAACCGTGCTCAACCACGGCAAAGCAACATCAAAAGGCGGGTTACCCTGCTCGTTAAAAAACGTTTGAAGCTGAGTAATTACTGTTGGGGGAGAGGGAAACGGTGCGCTCAGCGGTACATTATCATAAGAGCGAATGCCGCCAAACGAGTCTGAATTGAACTGTGTCGATAAGGTGCCCACTTTACCAACCTCCAACACAACACCTGTTGGCAAATAATGAATGCCCTGCTCTATAGCCAAATAGTGAATGTTTTGCGGAACATGTCGGCCATCATTCCCTGTTGGCTCAACCACTACAATATCAAACCCTGTTCGCGTGACATTATTGATGCGTAATATGGCGGGGTCCCCTCCTTGCTGTGTGGTTAAAGCAAATACAACAGGTACCGTATCAAACGTTTGGTTAAATGTAACAGGTGTAAAAATTTGGGCGCTAAAAGTACTGACGGTGACTAGGCTATCGATCTCCATTCGATAACCCGCACTTTCTTGAGACAACAGCAACCCAAGGGAGAATATCCCACCAGAAAAAAAATTTAAGCCTCTTCTACGCATAATACGCAAGAGCAAAATCAACTCCTATTTTTTGGTTGTTTTGGCATAAACGAACAACCCCAAAAATAAACAATACCTAAAGCAGTAAACTGGGTGAAAAACGAGACGAAAAATCCATTTTTTTCACAATTTGAATTGTCGCATCAACCAACTCATCTGCTTCAACTGGGCCAACCAATTCACTAATATACAGATATAAGTTATGAGCAATCGACTTGCAGTCTTCTTCCGTTGAGTCAATGGGAATACGTAAATTTGCAAGGCCATTATCTGCCCACTGCCTAACAGCTTCTTCAAGAGGCGCCGAGACATCTTCAAGGGGTTCTTTACTTAAGATCCCCTTTAAATCAGAAAAAGACTCTATATCATGCTTAAATAATAGTTGAGTCATTGTTTTAAGGTAAGCCGTTGTCACCTCGCAATGTGGGGGATCTGTTTTTTTCACTTCATTACTTGATGAAGCCTTCAGCACCTGATTAGCCCCGTCGGGCACAGAAGATCTAGCTCTTATCAACAACGCCTCAGGCACAGCAGGCAAACTGCCTACCGTTTCATTGGCGGCAACATGTAACCCTACCATCAATGATTTTTTTTGCGCTCCGTCCAGCCCCAAATACTCAACAAATTTCCCTGTACAATCATTCACATCAATTGGCTTATCAGATAGCGTTGCAAACCAATAAGTAAACCCGTCAACTATCAGGCCGCGATCATTAGTCATCTTTTTTAATGCAGAAAAAACAATACGCTGATTGTGCTCTAACATATCACTGGACATAAGCAATCATTCCGAGGTTAAAGGCAACATAAAGAACACTCACACTCAAGTGCCAACTTAATATGCTCATATTATTTATCAGCCCTTACATGAACCGTCATGAAATCACTATAACCAATCTCTTTATGCTCACTAATATCCAACCCTCTTTGCTCAAACTTAGTCGAAACACGTACAGGCTTAAAGCGATTTAACAACCAAAACAAAGCATAAGAAGCTGCTAAGCCCCAGATAAATGCGACAAAAATACCAATAATTTGAGTGATAATACGCTCAATATTAAAAAGGTCCCCTGAATAAAACAAACCTACAGA
>CALIUX010000295.1 GCA_938048505.1 uncultured Pseudomonadales bacterium | reverse complement strand
GCTGTCATACTGGGCTCATGGGTCATCTTGATGATGCTGACTGACATGTGGCGTAAAACACGTAATCACAAGAGTAACAAAAAGCGCTTTGCGGCCTTATTTAAGTTCTCTGCGAGTTATTACGGTATGACACTGGCGCATATTGGCTTTGCTTTGACGTTGCTCGGTGCATCATTAAATACGATATACAGCGATCAGCGCGATCTTCGCTTGGAATACCAGCAAAAAGTAACCGTTGGTGGCCATCAATTTGAGCTGACTGAAGTCGCTAAAGTTAACGGCCCTAACTACGCTGCTGAAGTGGGTGAGGTGAAAGTCTATAAAAATGGTGAGTTAGAAGTGATTCTTGAGCCTGAAAAGCGCCGTTACTTCTCGGGTGGTAATGTCATGACCGAAGCCGCGATTGATGCAGGCTTCACACGTGATCTTTATGTTGCATTAGGAGATGAGCTTGATGCAAGAGCGTGGTCTGTGCGTGTACATTACAAGCCTTTTGTACGATGGATCTGGTTAGGCGCTATCTTTATGGCATTGGGTGGTACACTGGCTATTCTCGATAAGCGATACCGACGTGTGCGAGAGCGCTCAGCGGTGAATCAGCCTGTCGCAACGGCTTAGAAGAATCCAACGAAGTATTAGGTAAATATTATGGAACGTAGTTTAGTAGAGCGTGCAAAGTTATTTATTCCTTTGGCTCTTTTTGTTTTGCTGTCGGTTTTTTTGTACCAAGGCCTCAGCAAAGATCCAAACGAATTGCCCTCTGCTCTTGTTGGTAAGCCCGTTCCTGCCTTTGCGCTACCGGCCTTAGATAATGCTGAAAAAATCATTACTGAACAGTCTTATAAGGGCCGGGCTCATTTGATTAATGTTTGGGCGACTTGGTGCCCTAGTTGTAAAGTAGAGCATCCTTACCTCCTGAAGTTAGCTGAAATGGGTATTCCTATTGTTGGCTTAAATTATAAAGATGAAAGCCGAGCTGCACTTGCAGTGCTAGATGCGACGGGCAATCCTTATGTTGACAATATTTTTGATAAGGAAGGGCGCTTAGGGTTAGATCTAGGTGTGTATGGCGCGCCTGAAACCTTTATTGTCGATGCTAGTGGTGTGGTACGTTATCGCTTGGCTGGTGTAATTGATGAAGAAAAGTGGGCATCAGAAATGGCGCCCATCTTCTTTGCTGAATAACAAGACCTGAGGCAAAGTGCTTGAGGTACTTTTTTCATATATTCGTGGCGTTGATTGTTGCCGCCTTTGCAGCGAATGCAAGTGGTTTGCAGCAATTGGCGGCAGTGGGTGGCTTACCTGGCCCAGAATTGAATATGCTCCAGCGTATTCAAGGGCGTTGGCAGAGGCAATGTTATGCCTCGGTTGAAGGGCAAACACGCGTTTACCAGCGTGATTTTTTGACCGTATCATTCACCCACCTTTCTTTTCATTCTAAAATCTATACTGATGATGCTTGTAAAGTGCAGCGTACGCAGTATACGGCTAAAACCCGTTTTATTTTGACAGGCGAACATGCTTCAAAAAACGGTATTGATCGAGTGAGAGTTAAGGCTTTTGCCGTTGACTTAGAATCTAACTTACCTGATGTGCTATCAATGCCGCGCGCTAATCTTGTTGCGATTCAATCGGGTAAATTGCTGTTTGGTCGTGATTACAGTGGCGAATCAGAGAAAGGGTTGCGCCTCACGCAGCTCGCAATCAACGCACCTTACACTCGGCATTAGTCAGTCTTTTCATCGCTAGCAGCAATTTGGCGTGATCAAGATCGGACTTCGACTATCTATTATCATTCTTATAAATATTCATCCAATACAATAAAAAATTGAGTCTAACAACAGTATGAAACTTCTTGCGGAGTGGGCTCCCTGTCAGGCGGTATGGCTTGCTTGGCCTTTCCCTGATAGCGATTGGGCCGATAACTATGAAGCGGTTGTTGAGTGTTACTGGGGAATCGTAACGGCTATTGCACAGTATGCTGAGGTGTGGATTCTTGTGCATCCGTCTCTAGACGAGCAGGACTTTGCTCAGAAACTATCGACTTTGCCATGTGGGCAGGCTGTCCGCTGGCGAAATGATGTGACATATAATGATACTTGGATTCGTGATTATGGCCCTCTTAGTCGATCCTCTGGGTTTTTAGCGTTTGGGTTTAATGGCTGGGGCGGGAAGTACGATGCAGAGTGTGATAATGCTGTAGCCTCTGGGCTTTCGCATTGGCTGAATGATAATGTTGCTGCCTCGGAATGGGTTGTTGAAGGCGGTGCGCTCGATATTAATGAACGAGGCGTTTTATTGGCAAATGCCAATTGCGTTGTTGATGAGGCGCGTAATCCACACAAGACCAAGCAAGATATAGAGCGTCACCTTGCTGAGCAGTTAGGCATTACTGCTTATGCATGGCTCAATAATATTTGTTTGACGGGCGATGATACAGATGGGCATATCGATACAATCGCTCGCTTTGTTGCGGATGACTGTGTTGTTTATACGGGCCGCAACCCGACTCATCATGATGCTGCGGTATTGGAATTATTGCATGCACAGCTATCAGAGCTCGCATGCAAGCATGGCTGGACACTTTGTGAATTGCCTACACCGGTCGTTCGCTCGGAGCTTGATGGGCGCTTGTTGCCTGCTACCTATGCTAATTTCCTGATTTGTAATGGCGCAATTCTATTCCCCGTTTACGGCTGCCCGGAAGATGCTGAAGCGATACGCATTGTCGAGTGCGCGTTTCCCGATTATGCTATTTGCCCTGTGCCAGCAGCTCCACTGCTTGAGCAGCACGGCAGCCTGCATTGCGCGACGATGCAAGTTGCAAAGCAGTCATTAACGTCATTATTTTAAGATCCTTATTTTAAGATCCTTATCTTTAGATTGCCGAAGCTAATGCCTCTTTCAGCCACCAACCATTTATAGCCGTTAAGATAGTCCATATTAAGATGCCTAATAATCAAACTGTACGTGCTGCTGTATTGCAGCTTGCCATTTCATCAAACAATAAACAGGCTAATTTTATAGCGGCCAAGGCGCACATTGAAGCTGCCGTGCAAAAGGGTTGCCGTTTGGTGGTTTTGCAAGAACTGCATGCTACGCAGTATTTTTGTCAGCAAGAAGATGTGGATGTATTTGACCTTGCGGAGCCTTTAG
>CALIUX010000294.1 GCA_938048505.1 uncultured Pseudomonadales bacterium | reverse complement strand
ATAAAAAAACCCGAGCAAGCTCGGGTTTTTTGTACAGTTGGCAGTAAAAATACTGCAACCAAATTAACGCTTAGAGAATTGCGGCTTCTTACGTGCTTTACGCAAGCCAACTTTCTTACGCTCAACTTCACGAGCATCACGCGTCACATAACCCGCTTTACGCAGATCAGGACGGCTAGACTCATCATAAGCCATTAGTGCGCGCGTTAGGCCGTGACGGATAGCACCCGCCTGACCAAAGCTACCACCACCTTTAACTGTAACGTTGACATCAAATTTTTCAGTCACATCCAATAACTCGAGGGGCTGACGTACGATCATACGTGCAACCTGACGACCAAAGTATTCGTCTAGGCTACGGCCGTTGACAACAATGTTGCCGCTACCCTGAGTAATGAATACGCGTGCGGTCGAAGTTTTACGACGACCAGTACCGTAGAATTGTTCAGCAGACATAATCAGCTTCCGTTAAATGTTAAGCTCTTGGGGTTGTTGGGCTGAATGAGGGTGAGACTCACCCGCGTATACTTTCAGCTTTTTGAACATCGCACGACCAAGTGGGCCTTTAGGCAGCATGCCTTTAACCGCGGTCTCGATAACTCGCTCAGGGGCTTTGTCAATTAACTTTTCAAAGCTGATGGTTTTGATTCCACCAATATAGCCAGTGTGACGATGGTACAATTTATTTTTTGCTTTATTACCTGTAACAGCAACTTTTTCGGCATTGATTACAACAATGTAATCGCCGGCGTCAACGTGTGGGGTAAATTCTGGCTTATGCTTACCGCGTAGACGGTGAGCAATCTCAGCCGACATGCGACCAAGTGTTTTGCCAGTGGCATCAATAACGTACCAGTCACGTTTTACTGTTTCAGGAGTGGCGCTGTATGTCTTCATGTTTTAGGCCTTCAAACGTGTTGGATACAAACAAAAACTCGATCATGTCGAGCCGTTAAAACATGGCCGCCAATCGGCAGCCAAAAATAGGAGCGCGGATTTTAGAGGTTTGCATCATCCCTTGCAAGCAAAATGTACAATAATTAAGCATTTTCTTTATTAGGCTTTATGGGGCAGCTCTAGGTAGTCTTGGCTTTGCATTTCAAGTAAGCGGCTTTGAGTTCGTTCAAACTCAAACGCCAGCCGGCCAGCGGGGTTGTAGAGTGTATGAATGGGCTCATCAGCAGAGAGAATGAGCTTTACATTACGGTCATAAAACTCATCAACCAAATAGATAAAACGACGCGATTGATCGTCATTCGCCTCTCCCAGCTTGGGCACATTAGAGAGCAGTACCGTATGAAACTCTCGCGCAAGCTCGATGTAATCGCGCTGAGAACGAGGGCCATCACACAAGGCCATAAAATCAAACCAAGCGACACCATCGCCAATACGCTGCGCCTGAATATCACGCCCCTCAATATTAAGTGCAACAGCTTGTCGAATATGCGCATCAGTCGTTAAGCGCAAAAAGCACTCTTCTAATGCCTGATGAGCCTTATCGTCTACTGGGGTGTAATACAACGCCGCCTGCTGCAAGGCTCTCAAGCGGTAGTCGGTCCCACCATCCACGTTCACCACTTCCGTATGCTGCTCGAGCAATGCAATAGCGGGTAAAAAGCGCTCACGCTGCAGCCCATTTTGATAGAGGCCGCTGGGCACAATATTAGACGTCGCTACGAGTGTCACACCACGCTCAAACAGTGCCTCCAGTAAGCCAGCCAAAATCATCGCATCCGTAATGTCCGTCACAAAGAATTCATCAAAGCAAATCACATAGGCTTCATCAGCGATCGTGTCAGCTACCCGAGACAAGGGATTCTTCTGCCCTTTAAGTTTCGTCAATTCTTGGTGCACACGCCGCATGAAACGATGAAAGTGCGTACGCATTTTGTATTGCGTGGGCAAGGCATCAAAGAACACATCCATCAAGTAGGTTTTACCTCGCCCTACTCCACCCCAAAAATAAAGGCCTTTAACGGGTGTAATGGGCTTACCCAACATACGCCCTAACCAAGACTGCTTAGGTCTAGACGACAAACGCTCAAAAAGGGATTGTAAATGCGCAATTGCCTCAGCCTGAGCGTTATCAGAGGTAAAGCCTTTATTGTCAATATCAAACTGATACTGTTCAAGAGGGGATAAAGCAGTATGGGGAGCAAACTTAGAAGACTGAGTCATAAATACATCTGGCTAATCATTGAGGTATAACAATTTTGAGCTAGGCCTAACACTTCGAACTTATATGCATAGAATTTAAAATATACAGAACGTCAATACATAGAGCTCAGATATAGAGGCTTAAACTTAGGAGTAACATTTTGAGCTGAATGCATCTTGCCCAATAAAACGGGCCAAATACTTTTATTGAAAAAGCATTTACTCAAGAACAAGCATTATTGTACGAAACACACCGCAAAAAGGCGTAATGCGAAAAGTAAGAAGACCGACATTGCAAAAAAGATTTTACATTCAATATCGGTATGGCGCACCACCACACTACATTATTCGCGCTATGCTTACGAGGCAAACACCCAAGAATGCTAATAATAACCCCTGCACACATGGGCTATTGAATTTGCACCCATAGACACACCACAACCGACAGATACTCACAAATCATGTATCAATAAGCACTTGCCAAGCATAATGCAAATTCATGCAGTTACTGTATGATTGATGCATACATTATGTACTCGAACAACGTTAAGTAAGCCTTTGCTTGATGACCCGTTGTGGGTGAATGCTTATTCCACGAACAAATGGAGAACTATTATGATTTCGACTTCCGCATTGATTGCAGCAGCACTTGTCTCTTTAGTTATTGGCATTTGCATTGGCTTGCTTGTCGCACGCCTATTCAATATAGGGAGCAAACCCAGTAGTGCTGAAGCAAAGCTCAACACTCTCGAGAGCGAATACACACAATATCAACAAAACGTTGCACAACATTTTGTTGATACATCAAGACTAATAGTAGAAACACAACAACGCCAAAAAGATCTGCACGAACACCTTGTGAGCGGTGCGTTACACCTCACCAGCGCAGAGGTCAGTCGCAGTATTCTAGAGCAAGCCGACGAGAATCAATCTCTCGAAAATAATGCTGCGCTGGAAAATATTGATCCAGCAAACCTCAACCCGCCAAAAGACTGGGCCCCTAAAGCCCCGGGTAACGAAGGTATTCTCAGCGAAGAATTCGGCTTAAAAGAAGATAACAACGAAGAGGATGAAGAAGCCATTGAGGTCAAAACGGCAACCCCTCAAAATAATGCGTAGCAAAGTATTGGTGACCACCTTCAGCGAGAACAACAACCATCAGCGAGTGCTGTCAGTTGTGGCTCGCTGATGAGCTCTTTGCTCACAATGCGCTTACTGAAACTGCGATAAACATCTGACAACAGTCAAATAACACACGCCTACTGACGGAAAATAAAGACTTCGTGTTACTTCGCTTTTTTTCTTACATTCGCTGGCCTCTTGCTCTTGGGCTACTTGCCGCTCTCATTGCTTTAACCGTAATGAACCAGAGCCGAGGGATCGCACCTACCGTATTATCGTCCAATAATACGCGCGGCATGGTAGCCTCCTATGCAGGAGCCGTTCACAGCGCAAAGCCTGCCGTAGTCAATATCTATACCCGCAAAAAACTTAAGCGAGCACGCCATCCGCTATTTGATGATCCCCTCTTTCGTCACTTTTTCAACAATGCTGACACATCAAGTCAGGAGCGCATGCAATCGGCGCTAGGCTCTGGCGTGATCGTGACAGAAACCGGCTATCTACTCACCAATAATCATGTAATTGCGGGTGCCGATGAAATTGTCATACAGCTTCAAGATGGCCGTGAAGCACAAGCTGATTTAATTGGCATAGATAAAGAAAACGACCTCGCTGTACTCAAGATAGAACTCGACCAGCTCACCGCCATCGCAATGAGTACACAACCTCACAATGTGGGCGATGTGGTACTGGCGATTGGCAACCCTTTTGGCAAGGGGCAGACTGTGACCCAAGGTATTATCTCGGCAGTTGGACGCTACGGCCTAGGCATCAACACATTTGAAAACTTTATCCAAACAGATGCTGCCATTAACCCTGGCAATAGCGGTGGCGCGCTCATCGACGCATATGGCCAGCTAGTGGGCATCAATTCTGCCATGCTTAACCGCATAGGGAACGATGATTTGAATGGCGTAGGATTAGCCATTCCCGCTGCGACAGCAATGCAAAGCTTGAACGATATTATTGAGTTTGGCCAAGTTGTCCGTGGCTGGCTAGGGATTACTGCCGAGCCCATCACACCGCAAATGGCGAACCGCTTTCGCCTACCCTCTCACAATGGATTACTCGTAACGGGCATCTACACGGGTGGGCCAGCACATAAAAGCGGGCTTCAGCACGGCGACATTATTGTTAAAATTAACAACCAGCGAGTTAATAATGGCCTTGATGGGGGACTAAGAGGCATGCAAGAAGTGCAAGAGTCTCGCCCCGGTGAACAAATCGAGCTCGAGGTTTATCGAGAAGGTCAGCGCGTTCTCCTGACTGCCATATTGTCTGTTAACCCAGCCATCATTGACGGTTAGTTTGTGACGATTATCCTCGGCTCGTCTTCACGCTACCGG
>CALIUX010000293.1 GCA_938048505.1 uncultured Pseudomonadales bacterium | reverse complement strand
TAATTTATTATTGAGTGAGTCTATCTGTGTTGTAGAGTGTAATATAAGGATATATTTATGATAATGACTGCAAAATCTATTAGAAAAAAGCTCAGAGCTTTACTTCAAAATGGGTAAGTTGATTGCTTCTAGAAAACAGCTGGTAACCTGGTTGGAAATTTCTGAAAGCTACTGGTCACAATTTGTTTGGTCACCCTATCATCCGAATTATCATGAGTGTAAAAAACCTGATTATTCTAACCATATTTCTCTGGTGCAAGTTGATGCATGATGCCCCAATTTAAGAAAGATACTTTTTATATTGACCCACCCATAAAAGGTTATCCTAAAATAACGGCTAACTTATTGAGTAATGGTTCATGTGAAGACGCTATTGGGATAATTATCATCGCTGGCGCAACAGCAGTTCCCCCTTCTTACTATGATAGGGTAGGAGATTTTTTTTCTAAAAAACAATTCATAGTGATCACATTTACTTATTCAGGTATGGGTTGTCTCAATAAAGAATCTTGTTCTGATGTGGGCTTGGAGGATTGGGTTAGAGTTGATATTCCCAATGTGCTGAATTGGATTGAGGAGCATTTTCCATGCAAGCCTATTCATTATGTTGGGCATAGCTATGGTGGGCAAGTCCTTGGTCTTTTTTCTTATCCAGAAAACTTATCGACATTGACGACTGTTGCGGCATCCAGTGGGTATTGGTTACAGACTAAATCTTGGCTGAAGAATGGTTTTTTGTTGAAAATAGTCATGCCTCTTATGACTGCTTTTTTTGGCTATTGCCCTCTACAGTTAATGCAATTTGGTATGAACGTTACTCAAAAAATCTCTCGTAACTGGACTCGATGGTGCAGCCAAAAAGGCTATATTCATAATCAAAAAAGCTTAGGCGTTATCAGCCGGACTGCGTACCCTATAGTAGTAAAGCATCCGCTCTTGAGGATAGTGAGCCCTAACGATGATTATGCAACGCCAAAGAATTGTGCTGACTTATGGCGATATTATGATCTTTTGAATGTCGTAGATTATCAGACATTACCTAATGAAAAGGGTAAATACCCTAATCATTATAATTTCTTCCATCCAAAATTTTCATCTAATTGGAATGTTATGTTAGATTTTTTTCTCTTGCATCAATCAAAGAGGAATAGTTCAACAAATCAAACCTGAAGCCATAGTGGTGCTTTACCATTTATCAGCAGGTATTTTTTGCCCAAGTGAGTTGAGCGTTAAATTACCATCTTTCACCTGAGCATTAACTGCTACAGCACTTAATGAGAAGCAAGTCGTGATAGGGCAGGCAGCCGTTGCTCCTGCAACACTGAGTTCATAGTGACCTTCAGATGTCGCAACATCTTTTTCTGCACTGTATCCAATGTCAGTTAAATTGGTTGTGTAGGTGTTGTTATCATAAAAAAAGCGCTCCATTCGTGATGCAGCTTCAAGCAGGGCAGCTTGACCGTCACTGCGGTTGCCTTTTCTGACACTATCTTGGTAAGAGGGCAATGCCACAGCGGCTAGAATGCCTACAATAGCGATGACAATGAGCACCTCAATTAAAGAGAAACCTTTACTCTGAGAAAGGCGCTTTGCCTTAAGGTGGCATTGACTCTGAGGTAATGTACTCGTTATTAACATAGTATTGTTGCTCACTGTGTGGAAAGGCAGTATGAGTGCTTGTCTCTAATACTGCCTGCTAGCGGTTACAATTTTTCTTACCGTTAGTTTTATTGCAGTTTGTTTTACTGTAATAGTTTTACTGAATGGTTTTATTGTAGCTGTCGCCAGCTGACTTCGCCGCTTTGTACTTTCCCTTGGTTTGTTTGCTCGATTGTTGTAATTGATCCATCAGATGTTTGAATAATCACATTGGCCTTATTTTCACTTTCGTAGCCATCACCCACATGAATACTTGGGCTAGTAGCAGGACTACTGCCGAGATCAACGGTATAGGTATTGTAAGGATTATTGGGGCTGTCAGCTAAAATAGCCGTTGCGCCAGCTGTTCCGGTTAATGCACTCAATACATAAAGGCTGGAGTCGCCTTGAATACTGCACTCATCAAACTCTGGCTTAAAAGTTGTGTAGGTGAGCGTGCCACCAAAAATCGTTGCACCACCAAAATTTCTTTCACCAAACGTTTTTTCACGTATCCAGCCATGTAAATAATTATTCGCTTGGCTGAATTCACGAAAGCGCTGTTCGAGGTTTTGAACCGTTGAATTCTGAGCAAGAGGCGGTGTAAGACTGGGCGTATTGATTAGTTCGGTTGTGTTGTGGTCAACCTGAACATTCGTGACATTGACCAAATCGCTATTCGCAACTTTGCTGTAGGTAAATTTACCCGTAGTATCTCGTGGTTCTTTGATCCCATAAAAATAATTATTGCTTCTATCTAAATTATCATCCTGGGTATAAAAGCGACCAGTACCTACATGTAACCAAGTGTTAAATTTAGAATCTACCGTAGTCGAAACAGGTGCTACAACAGGGCGCCCGGCATTATAGACTTCGGTTGGTTTCCATTGTGCAACGGGCATTTGCGCATTGCCATTATCTTGAATATTAATACGGTACACCTTGCCTTCCCAGTTGCCGTTATCGCCACTGACGGTTCCAAAGTAAATGGCATCTGTTGAAAAGCCATCTAGCGCATGATCCACAGCTGTTAGGTCAGATATAAAGCTATTAGCATCCGGTAAAGTATAAATACCATTTGTCCCAAAGCTTGTGACTAAAATATCGTTGTAACTTGAAAAAGACGTTTTTTGTGCAACGGCATTTAAATCCATCAAAAAGAGTTTGGCCTGCTGGGTACTGCGTACATTATCAAAGCCGCCTGCATTAGTGTCGGCTCCTGAACCAAATAAAAGATACCAATCACCTTGCCCCTCATCATTGTCACCTTTAAATACAGGCGTTGGTAAGGCAGTGGTAAATCCTAAATCAGGATGACTGAATTCAACCAATAAACGAGGTGGCTGATCAGGGTTGGTGACATCAAAGATTGAATAACTTGAGCGTAATGTGCGTGTATCACCACCGCTTACATTAGCATCGACAATTGCATCACCACCGCCAAGACGGGAGCCGACTACCATAATAGTACCCCAACCCTCTACGTGTGTGGCATCAGGCTTAAAGACCTTAGCGTCAAAGATCCGTGGCCTGAGGTCAACAAAGTAAAGGTGGTCCGATGGTGCGGAGCCGTAGCTAGGGCGTGTTAAGTATTCTAGATGGTTAAGTGTGTTGTAGGGTGAGTAAGCCCAAATCTCTTGGCCAAGATCAAAATTGGCAGAGCTATTGGGGTGATTATCTAAAAATGTGCGTGTTTCAGGGTTATACCAACCACCATTAAAGGCATGCAATAAGCCATCATTACCTCCTGCATACACAACCTGCCGACGATATTTATATTGGTTAAAAAACTTCAGGTAACTTTCACTGCCATAAATAAGATCGTAGTTTTCTATGGGGCGGCCAGCAACGGTCGGCGTAGAATAAATAATATCACCTAAGCGCATTGTTTGGCCGCGCAGTTCGCGTGAGCGATACCCTGCTTGATCTATTCCTCGAATAAAGTTAACAACTTTTCCCGCATCAGTAACGCTACCACTCACTAAACCGGCGTATTTTTCATCAAAAGCAGCAGGTATAAAATCGGTACTTTCACTACTATCAATTAAGCCGTCTTTATTTTTATCGATACCTGTAAAAATGTATCGACCAGTCTTTTGATTACTGTAACTTCGGTTAAGTAGCAGGTTTGCATTGTCTTGTTTGTTTAGCCAATTGGCGCCACTCCATAGGTATTCCACATCAAATAAATCTTTAGTGAAAATAGCTGCCGCACAATTTTTTGTTTGCTCTGGCGTAGGGCGTGTACCAAGTGAGGTCGATAACTTAACGCGTACTTCTTGTGTTTCGCCATCATTAAATGAGCACATGTCAATATAGCGGTCAGAGCTTGGGTCTTCTAATTTTTTGTCACCATCATCTTGACGTAGATCCCCTGAGCTATCAATCATCAGCGCATGCACATCACCAATCCATGTGACTTCGTTTCCGGCAACTGTTGCCGACGGTCTAAAGATTGCGTTAAAAACCGCGCCTTCACCAGAACGTGATGCGGCAATAACCGATGCCGATCCGCCTGATCCTGCGCGTGCAGTAATTGATTCGAATGCTGCATTTAACTGGTTAACAAGCTCTTCTGCATCATTGGCAAAGTAAAAGGTGTCTGGTTCACAGTTGCCATCTTCATCCCATTCGTTAGGAGTACAGTTGCCATTACCATTTCTAACATACTCGTTAAAATTAACGGGATGTTGAGGGTCAGGCATGTTGTTGCCATTATCATCAATGAACCCACCATTTGCTGCGGCCTCACGCATACGAAGAGTACTGCCATTAAATGATTCATTTTGACCTAATGCAGCGTAAACATAATAGCTGACAATATCTTGATGGCCGGTCATGCCGTTGTCGGTACGGCAATCTTGGCTGCGAAGATCGAGCGCTAGATCATCGAGCACATCATCTTCTCCGAAATTCCCTACACCATCATTGGTAATGGCTGGATGCCCTGTTGTTCCATCATAATCTTTGAAAGGTGCGCCATCGTTAAAGTGTAAGACAAAGGATTTTGCGCAAGGCAGGCGGGTATTAAATTCATTATAGTAGAACGGGTCCCAGTCATTATTGATTTCATAGGAGTTTCGAGCTCCTCCTCCTGAGATGCCTTCTGTACCATTGTCATACCATTGATTGTGCCCGTTACGATTATAATCTTTTTGGCCAAAATAACCTTTAATATCATATAGCGTTTCAGCAATAGGTGTTGTACCCCAGATTAAAGGGTGATCTTCAATGACATCAATAATATTTTTAAGCGGCGATTTAACGTGTGTGTCAACACAAATATCAAAGTTAGTACGCTTTGAAACATCTTTATGTGTGTCTGGGTAGCAAGGTCTAAAAGTACCCCCATTGACTAAATTACCGTTGTAAATAGATGTTGGGTCGCGCTTATGATCATAGTTGTATACGGCTAAACCAAACCGAATAGAGGTGGCGTTTTGTTGAATAATACCTTGAGGTTCTGCTTTAACGCCTAAACGTATTTTATACGATGTATTAAATTGTACTGCAATATAGCCTACATCTTCATTGGTATGATCTGTTTCAGAATCGAGTGATTGCTCTTCTTCAATACGTACATCAAAACCTTTACTAGACCAGAGATTATCGCCAAAGCGAACAACTGAGGTATCTCCACCGTACCGAGTTTGCATGAGCGCGCCGATAATGGGTGTTTTGCTGAATAAATTAATAGGGAAATTTATTTTTTTCCATTGATGGGTAAACGAAGAAAGTTGATCTATTTTGATAATACTGTTTGAAGACGGGGCATAAGCAGAGTAGCCTTCGACTTCTTCAATGGCAACCCAGCTAATATCTTCTGACCCATGTGTTGGATTACGCTCTTCACCTTGTAATGTGACATCATAGTCATTGGAAGAGCCTCCTCTAGGGTGAACTCGTACTGAGACGGGCTTTATATTGTTGGCTGTTGATACGCCGGCAAAAATAACAGAATTAGATCTTGTTATTGCAGGTCGAATAACCTCAGCATTCCCTACTACTTTGCCTGCATTGACGCGTATTGTACGGCTGTTACCTGTTGGGGAGTCTTTTACAGCAATAGTGTGGTTGCCATGTGCCGCCACAATAAAGGTGGCTGTCTCAGTTGTATGATTACCGTCTAGGTAATCCCATTCTGAAATGCGTATTTTAAAACCTGTTCTGGTGATATCTTTAACGCTAGCTACAGCTTGATGGCTACCATTATAAGAGAGCCCCGTTGCAACAACAGAAGGTGGCGCCGAATAAGTATTTAAGAAGTTCACATCAAACCATCCTTGATTATCTTTACTACGGCTAATTTGAACGTGGCCTATTTCTACTTTATCGCTTAGCTGAACAATACTAGCGCCACCGCCTGTTACTTCTGCAAATCCGCCTTCAGCAATGACAACTTCTTTACCGTCGCTGAGTGGACTAACAGTAGAGCTCTTGCTGTAGGCTTTGCGGAATGTAAAGTCGGCTGGTTCATTTTGGCCTTCAACGATATACCATTTTTCACCATTTATGAATGTACCGTTTCTATCGGTAATTTTTCCGCCAACCAATACTTTACGCACAACATCCATTCTGCGCATGAGCATCCAATTTAAAAAGTTGCCATCCCAATTACCCGATGCATCTTCATAAAAAAATTCTTTATTGGGTGAGCGATCGTAGCTGTACTTGGCTTTGCTATCAAAATAACCAAAGTAACTCGTTAAGGGTGAAAAATCATCATGAAGTACTTCACTCCATTTCCCCCCTTTTGCATAGGCAACGGCTTTCATGCTGCCTGATATATCGAGTGCAATGACCACGTTAGGGTCACCAACTTGTGTTGCTACAAATGGTGGCGCAGCGGTAAAGTTCCCCGAGTTTGCTAGAGCAATATTCGACAACCCAAGAGAGGCGCTTAATAATAAACCTTTATATACGACTTTTTGACAGGCTTTAAATAATGACATGGTGCGCCTCACTTGATAAATGTACGATATTCGCTCGCGGTTACGGTTTCGGCTCCGCCGTTACCTTTTCCACGAGACCTGAGTTCAAAATAGATGGCGCTGCCGCTGGCTCCTAAGCCTTTACCTGCACCGTCATATCCTGAAAATTGCTGAGTACCCATGCCCGCCACAGAGTGAACACCCGGTACGCGAGTGATATACACTTCGGATTCAACTTTTGATACCTTGGTACCTTTATCGATTTTAAAATCCATATCTTTAACTAACGATTTGGTATCAAATAAATTTTCTGTATTGGCATTTTGTTTGAGTGGATTTAATGTGCTGGTATAGCTCAATCCAATATTCGTTGTGACATTGTCCCACGCGCGTTCATCCATGTATTGATTGATGGCATCACCGGCTGCAATACGGCCTGTTTCTGAAGCCTGAAAAGATTGATCTTTAAAAGCGGTATTCGAAGCCATTTTGTAATCTAAATTTGAGCTGCGCATGCCTGAAATAGCGGCAACCGCAATGACAACTAATAAAATCAAGCCGGTAACTAATACAAAACCTTCTTGGTGTTGAATGGCTTTTACGTTTTGTGTTGGCATGATTAACTCCTTATCATATTTCTAAGTTGTACGACTTTGGTGTAAGCACGCCGCCGAAATTTTTGATCGTCTTGTTTAGCTGTAAATGCAACATTTCCAACCAAGTTATACGTTTTAGAATCTTTAATTGCGTTATCCTGTTGAGACCCTCGCATGACAAGGCTGTATTTAATACTGACAACTTGATCCCAGTTGAAAATATTATCAGTCGAAGCGTATCGATCAGCCGTTAAATTCCCATCGGTATCTAATCCGAATTCCACCTGAAATTGTTCTACGCCAACGGCTAAGACATGTTCTGTAAACCGTGTACCATCAATTTGGTAGCGTACTAAACTTGGAATATTGTCTTGGCAGGCGCCATTGGCTTTGCGTGAGCAGGTGCGTACATAATAAAGCTCACTGCTAAATTTATAGTTATAAGTACCAACAGGGTCGCTACCAATTGTGCCGATAGTACTTGTTTTATCTGCCCCTTTAAAAATCTGAGCTGCGGTTTCTTCCCTTGCCCCTAATACTGTTCGAACATAAACCGCATCATTTGTAAGGGAGGTGTAAGGTTCCATATCCATAGATGACGCATATTGGATAGAGAGTAAATCAGTATTAGGCTGGTACTCTTTATCCTCAATACAGCCAATCGGTAATCCTTTAACGGAATTAATAGCATCGGCTCCATCATAAGATCGAATAGGTGTACCGGTATTGGTAATCCAATCGCTATTGCACCCGCCGACACCTGTTATGGTAAGTTGGCTGTGTACTTTTACTTCTTCGGACGCAATGCCTCCAAAATGCCCTGCTTGCCTGAGAGAGACTTCAAGTAAATCATTGGCTGCGCGTATACTTTCTTGTAAAGAGCCTGAATCATGGATGAGTCGAGAGGTATTTTGATTACTGCTAAAGACTGTTGCTAAACCATTGAGCAATATGCCTGCAATTGCGACGGACACCAGAAGACCAACTAATGAAAGGCCTGCTTGTTTTTGATAAGGGATGTAAAGTTTTTTTTTCATGTCGTCGCTCGATGGGTAAAAAATCACTCTTATTGTTTTCATTTGGTTGGCTTGAGAGTTTTTGTATAGCGAATGATGTGAAAGATCGAAAATATTCTGCTATCTCACCTCTGTTACTAAAACCTTTAAATGCGTTTCTTTAAGGAACGTTAAAATCAATAAAATAGTTCGAATAACTCTATTTAATATAAAAATTAAGGTAAAAAAGTAAAGCTGTGTAATTGAGTATTGTTGCCTGCAACGTTATCGGCAAACCCCCAGTCAGCTCCGGCTTTTTCTGTCCAAGTAATACGTATTGTATAGAGATCATTACCGGCATTAATGATCGAGAGGTTGGGTTCGCTTAATGTCGTTTTTAACTGCTCTAAAATTTCTAAAGCATCCCTTTGTGCGATT
>CALIUX010000292.1 GCA_938048505.1 uncultured Pseudomonadales bacterium | reverse complement strand
GGTAGGTACCTGATTTATATTGGCTCATCGTCAATGGCTATTTATCTCATGCATATTCTTGCTGGTAGTGGTGCAAGGGTTATTCTGGATAAAGTGCTTGGTATTGATTCTGTGGTGATACATTTGATTGTTGGTTGCCTGTTTGGGCTTGGGTTGCCTCTTATCTGTTTGTACTTACTTAACAGGCTTAAGGTGAAATACGTATTGTCTGCACCGATGAGCCTTCTGTTGAGCAATTTTTCTCGTAAGTTTATGAGTAAATAGTTCATGTTTTTTGAAGGGCAGTAGCGAAAGCTATCTGCTTTCTTTAAAAGCTTTTTATTTGAATATCAAACATCTTGAGTTGGTTTTTAAGGTGTTTTTTAGCTTTTATGGCCTTTTTAAAGAATACAGAATTCGACATTATTATCGGCATATAGACAGAATTAGGAAGAGCGAGTTCTTGTATTTCGGTCGTCACTTACTAGCTGTTTATGTTAGGCTAGCAAGTTGTTATTTTCTGCGAGCACCCGTATGTTTTCTCATAATTCAGCCTATGAAAATGCTTTGTCATTTTCGCGTTTTGACGTGACGCATCTTTTTTCTACTCATTCAGATCATCCCTTTTTTTTAGAAGATCAAAAGTGGCTAACGGCTGAGCATTACTATCAGATGTCAAAGTTTGCTGGAACACCTTATGGCGAACGTATTGCTTCGGCGCAAAGTGCGGAGCAAGCCTACAAATTGGGTAATGTTTGGTGGAAAAGAAAGCGGGGCGATTTTGTGGCATTGCGTAATACACTTATGACCCGCGCACTGTACAGTAAGGCGATACAGCATGAGGAAGTGTCTGCTGCGCTTTTAGAGACAGGAGATCAAATGCTGATAGAAAATTCTGCCTATGGCCATTATTGGGGAATTGGTAGGGATCAGCGTGGCGATAATCATCTAGGGAAAATCTGGATGGATATTCGCCAAAAGCTTAAAGAGCGCTCTGCTCAAACTGAGTCATAGTATTTCAAATCGCTACATCTCATAAACAGATTATCACCCCATCATTATTCATTGTTAAGAGCCCTAATACATGCCTAAAACTGAGTCAGCTTTTGTTTGTAATGATTGTGGGGCCGATTACCGTAAGTGGCAGGGGCAGTGCGCCGAATGTGGTCAATGGAATACGGTAAAAGAAGTACGTTTAGCAAAAAAATCAAAAGCGGGCGATGCCTTTAGAGGGTACGCTGGAGGCAAAGCATCTAGTACGCAACTACTCAAAGACGTTCAGCTTGAAGATTTACCTCGCTTTAGTTCGGGTATGAGTGAGTTTGATCGTGTTTTAGGGGGTGGGTTTGTTCCCGGTTCGGTGGTGCTGATTGGTGGCCACCCTGGAGCTGGAAAATCGACCATTTTATTGCAAACCTTATGTCATCTCGCTAACAGTAAAACAGCTCTGTATATTACGGGTGAAGAGTCGCTTCAACAGGTAGCTATGCGGGCTAATCGATTAGAACTGCCTACCGATAAACTCAAATTACTGTCTGAAACACGCGTAGAAGCAATTGTTGATATTGCGCGCCAAGAGGCGCCTCAGTTGATGGTGGTGGACTCTGTTCAAGTGATGCACCTTGACGATATTACGTCTGCACCGGGCAGCGTATCGCAAGTGCGTGAAAGCGCTGCGTATCTAACGCGTTTTGCTAAACAGACGGGTACGGTATTGGTTTTGGTTGGGCATGTGACCAAAGATGGCAGCCTTGCTGGCCCTAAAGTGCTTGAGCATATGATTGATTGCTCGATTATGCTCGAGGGGGATCACGATGCGCGCTTTCGTACTCTGCGTGGCCATAAGAATCGTTTTGGTGCGATCAACGAACTAGGCGTTTTTGCCATGACAGAGCAAGGTATGCGCGAAGTTTCAAACCCTTCTGCAATTTTTTTGCAGCGTCATGAGGAGGTCAGTTCGGGCTCAGTTGTGATGATTGTTTGGGAGGGCACACGTCCCTTGTTAGTTGAGATTCAAGCGCTAGTGGCAGAGTCACACTTAGGCAACCCCCGGCGTGTTGCTGTGGGCTTGGATCAGAATCGCTTAAGCATGCTCTTGGCGGTGATTCATCGCCACGGTGGTTTGATGTTGGGTGATCAAGACGTTTTTGTAAATGTTGTGGGTGGCGTTAAGGTTGTTGAAACTTCAGCTGATTTGGCATTAATTTTAGCGCTCGTTTCCAGCTTTAGGGATTTTTCTTTACCGCGTGATCTTGTTGCTTTTGGAGAGGTGGGCTTAGCGGGTGAAATTCGTCCTGTACCTAATGGTCAAAACCGGTTACGTGAGGCAGCTAAGCATGGCTTTAAGCGAGCAATTGTCCCTATCTCCAATGCGCCACAAGAGCCTATAGACGGTTTAGAGGTCTTGCCCGTTAAGCATCTTTCAGAAGCATTAGGTCATCTATAACACTTTATAGTAGTGCTACTAACAAGTATGACCTTTCGAAAGGAAAGGCGAGCTTTTTTTGCTACTTCTGCTCTTTGAGCGCTATTGGTCTATAGATATTACTTAATTTTTTGATCGGTCAGGTAACGTTCTATGGCCTGACTAGCTGCGACAAAACCAAAGCTCCCGGTCACCATCGTGGCTGAGCCAAATCCACTTGCGCAATCTAGTTTGATGCCGTCTTGCATATTGCTTTTTATACCGCAGGTACTGCCATCGCTTTGAGGAAAAACGCGGTGCTCTGTTGAAAAAACAGCGTCAATCCGAAAACGTCTTTTTTTGCTGCGCTCAAAATTGTGGTGGCGATAAAGCAGGTTGCGTACCTTAGCCAACATAGGGTCTGCCGTGGTCTGGCCTAAATCTGCGACTTGTATTCGGGTTGGGTCCGTTTTACCGCCAGAAGAACCTGCCATCACTAAGCGTTGCTTATGCCAACAACAATGAGCTGCAAGGGCGGCTTTAATCGCCGATGCATCAATAGCGTCAATCACTACATGATGTGTGG
>CALIUX010000291.1 GCA_938048505.1 uncultured Pseudomonadales bacterium | reverse complement strand
CTTGTGTGCTACCAGGAGGGTAATAGCCTGTCGAGCCGGAAGGTTCCAAGTAAACGCTAATTCCTTCTGTTGGGTGAAAGCGATACATGACATTTTGTGGAACATCTGAAAACAGTAAAAACCCACCATCTTTTGACCATGCTGGCCCTTCTGACCAATCAAAACCGGTTGCCTCTACAGTGATTACAGTTTGCTCATCAATCAGCGCGAGTGCTTTATCATCTTCAATTTTAATCGAACCGGTTGTTTCGCCTGGAGTAGCTAAAACCACTTTTCTTTCTGGACCAATGCCACCAACTACCTGACTACTACTTGATCCAAAGCCACCTGAAAAGCTGTTATTAAAAGTGCTACTGCTAGAGGAAGTATTATTAAAGGAGCTACTTTCAAACGAACTGTTTCCAAAAGAACTACTGCTAAAAAAGCTGCCATTAAAGCCTTCACTGCTAGTCGACTCATTGCTACTAGAGGTCAGTCCTGCGCTAGAGCTCGATTCAGAGTCAAATGGTGTGGAGCTGCTTTGTTCTGATGAATTATCCAAAGACGGTATGGGTGGCCACGCATCACCTGGGCACCAATCTTGGCCAGTATTGAGTGTATGAGTAATGTAGGCGAGTATTGGGTCAATTTCAGAGTAGGGTAGGTTGCTTGTTGTGAAGGGCATATAGGCCTGAATGAAGTCAGGTAGTGTCAGGCTGTCAATGATCGTTGGTGTGTTATTGGTTAAATACCCATCTTGCCCTTCATCAAAAATATCCATTACTGCTCGATTGCCCCGCCAAACGGTGCGGCCATCTTCTGGAACATCACCGTGGCAAAACTGGCAATTCGTCAAGTAAAGTGCGGCACCCATCTGCACAGCTTCTTGGCAGCTTGCTTGTGCATTCGTTGCTGAGCTGCTGCTAGTGCTGCTTGTAGTAAAGCTGCTTGAGCTTATTGCTGCGCTACTTGAGCTTTCATCAGCACTCGAATTAGCTTCATCGCTCGAGCTAGAAAAAGCGCTTGAGTCGCTTTGCTCTTCACTGCTACTCGAAGGTACGCTACTAGTTGATACGGTAGATGAGCTCATGACAGAGCTACTTTCCAAGCTGTTCAATGAGCTACTGCTTAATGAGCTTGAGCTAATGCTTAATGCACTGCTGACCGAGGCGCCTTGGCTTGATGTATTGCTTGAAGCGCTTGAGGGTTTCGAACTTAGGCTAGACGCCTCAATAATAACAATACTGCTTGTTGAACTATTTGTTGAACCTTGGCTGATGCTACTTAAAATGATACCGATACTGCTATCAGTACTACTCTTGGCACTATCGCTATTAGCACTACTGATGGGGACGTCACTAGATGTGATTGTTGAGCTAATACTTAGGGAACTGCTGACTTCTGAACTGCTGTCTTGAGCAATACTGGATTCTGCATTTTCTGAACTAGAAAGACTACTTGCCTCTAGCGATGATGGGTTGCTGGATGATGAAACCGTTGCTCCCCCACATGCTGTCAGTAAACTTGCTGATAAAAGTGCTGCGCATTTTAAAGGGAGGGTAAATCTGTACATAAATCAACCTTGCAGGCCATGCTTTAGAATGGCTTCTGTTTGTTGGTTTGGTCAACACTGAAAGTGTGTTAATTCGGATGGCGGAGAATGTACAGCGAACCCGCACTTTGACTCAACTACTAAAGGTCAAAGCTGTGAAGTTTAGCGATTTTATTTTTGTTCTTCTTCCTTGCACGGCCAGCTAAATCTTAGGCAAACATCCAGCCTGTTATTATTTTTGATTGGGCGCTGAGTCTTGATAGCTGAGAGCTTGATTTCTTGCTGCAGTTTTTTAATGCTAATTGCTTAAATTTATTGTGCGGGTATGGATTTTAGGCTGACATCTTCAGCGTGATATGTAACAAGCAATCGCATTCAGTATTGATTCAGAAAACCTATTCTAATTTGTGAGTCAAATCTTCCCTATTTTTAGAGGTAAAATGCTTTATGTCGACTTCACGCTCCATTGTTTTATGCCTTAGCTTGGCTGCGATCTCTTTTCCTGCTTACTCAGACAGTAAGGTACGATTAGGTGGCGGTTTGGGTAATACTGACATTAGTCTGAAAAAGCAATTGGTATTTGATGATGAAAAAGTCGGTAAAAACTCAAAAGCATTTAATATCTATGGTGGCTATGCGTTTGAAAATAATGTTTTTGTTGATTTAGCATTAGAAAGCGCTGAGAACGATATTTTATTTTTTAAGAATGCCTTTGATAATTTGAGCTATGTCTCATTGGATTTATCTATAGGCTACATATTCAATTTTTATGATTTCTATTTTGAGCCGGCTGTAGGATACTCTGACTGGTCGGTCGAGTCGCAAGAAGGCGCCTTTCTTAACTCTGGGCCCGAAGAAAAGAAAGAAATAGACGGGCATGACTTTTTTGGTAAATTAACATTAGGTTATCGCTTTTCTAGTAGCGTTGGTTTGTCTTTTACATACAAAACTATGAATGCAGATTTCGGGAAATATGAATCGACTTATGCAAGTATAGATCTCTCGCTGTAATATGCTGTTTAATATTTTTTATGGGTTGGCGTACTATTTATTGGTACTATATTCTTAATGCTATGTTCTTAGTTTTAGCTTTGTTATTCTCTGTCTCGAGATAACTTGTTTCCCTGCCTTGATTAGCCTGTGGGTCTCTACAGGCTTCTAGTCGCTTTTACACTTAGAATTGTGCCGAGAGTGTATATCTTCTTGATTATATGAACGCGTTATATTTGCTGCCTAATGTAAGTATCCTCTTTCTGTTGGACAGTATATAGTTTGCTGAGTCGTATGATATTTGCGTATGGATTTATATCAGCATGCTTTTGTTTGTCGGCCTGGCTTTTAATCTCAATCACCATCTATCTGATACATCTCGATACTTTGGTTTGTATCGATGCTCTGGCTTGTATCGATACTATGGGTTTATAAAATAAGCCTCTTAATTTTCATCATAAAATCAATAATATAAGAAAATACTCATTCTGGAGTGTATTAATGAGACCCTTTCCTTTTTTTTGTGCGCTTGCATGTGCGCTGTCTTTTTCTGGCTGTTCTTCAAAAAATCACAATGATAGCGTGGTTCATAACTATGCGATTCCAACTGATTCTGAGTATAAAACATTATCTGTGCTGGCTAATTTTGACCAAGTCTCACCTAAATTAACAGCTGAGAATGCTAACCATAAAGTTGTTGCTGTTGATGGAGACAATGTTCTTGATATTGAGTTTCTCGATACGGCAAGATATAGCGGTGTGCATATAGACTTTGAAACGCCTCAGGATTGGACTGTTTATGATGAATATCATGTCGCGCTAGATGTAGAAAATACGGGTAGTGAAAGTGTGCAACTGTTCTTATCCATTAGTTCGAATGGTTCCGACTTGCATCGCCATATTGTGATTCCTAAGGGCGAAAAACATACATTGTTTGCGCCTGTTGATGGTTTGTTTTGGAATATAGATACAGGAATGCGTGAAAATCCTAAGCCTTGGCAGACGGATGATCTGATGTTTGTGCTTATTTACGGCAATTATTTTATGTCAAACGAGAGCGTTACTCGCATTTCGCTCAATACGCGTACTAATATGTCAAAAAAACATTTGCGCGTAGACAATATTCGATTGCGTCAAAACCACGAATATGATGAAAGCTTTGTTCATAAAATGATCGATCAGTTTGGTCAAAATGCTAAAGTCGATTTTCCAACAAAAGTACACTCTCTAACAGAGTTTAAAAAAGTTTCTGATAAAGAAATTGCAGAGTTGGCTGTGAGCCAGCCTTTTGCAGACCGCTCTCGTTTTGGTGGTTGGAAAACGGGCCCTAAGCGTGAAGCAACTGGCTTTTTTAGAACAGAAAAAGTGAATGGAAAGTGGTGGATGGTTGACCCTGAAGGCTATTTATTCTTTTCTAATGGTGTGGCCAATGTCCGACTGTCTAATATGTTTACAACTACAGGGATGGACTTTAAAGATGATTCGATTCGTTACCGAGACCCTGAAGAGCTGACGCCTGAAGACTCTATTGGTAAAGTGGATGTTCCCAAATCTGTTCAGGCGACTCGCTATCAGGCTAATGAGACGCGTAGAAATCTCTTTGAGTGGTTGCCTTCGCACGATGAGGCATTAGGTAAGCATTATAGTTACCGCCGTTCTTTTCATGATGGTCCATTGCCACACGGTGAAACATTCAGTTTTTATCGCGCTAATTTAGAGCGTAAATACGGGGCAGATGATTTTCTGACTGCTTGGGAAAATAATACGCTTAAACGTATGCAAAGCTGGGGCTTTACTTCTATGGGTAATTGGGTCGACCCGGCTTTTTATCCCAATGAGCAAGTTCCTTATTTTGCCAATGGGTGGATTATTGGTGACTTTAAGGAAATTAAAACTGGTAATGAAATCTGGCACGCTATGCCTGATGTTTATGATCCAGAATTTGAGCGCCGTGCAAATTTAACGATTGAGCAAATAGCGCGTGAAATTAAAGGCTCTCCGTGGTGTGTGGGAGTGTTTGTTGATAATGAAAAAACATGGGGCTACCGTACGGGGTCAGTTGATCGTCGTTATTTTTTATCGGTTGCGGCAATGGGCATGGATGCTGAAAACAGTCCTGCCAAAGCGGCATTCAGTGAGTATTTGATTAAAAAGTATAAAACCGTTGATGCATTAAATAAAAGCTGGAATACCAATATTGCCGATTTTAATGCTATGAAAAAGGGCGTGAAATTTAAAGAGTACAATGAAAATCTGACGGCTGATCTGTCGCAGATGCTGCTTATGCTATCTAACCGTTATTTTGAAGTGGTGCACAATGCCATTGAGCGTGTTTTGCCTAACCACCTCTATATGGGTGTGCGTATGGCAACATGGGGTATGCCAGATGAAACAATTCAAGCCTCTACAAAATATACCGATGTACTGAGCTTTAATGTTTACGACGAAGGCTTGCAGCCATTTGAATGGGAATTCTTAAGAGAAGTAGATCTGCCAGCCATTATTGGCGAATATCACTTTGGTGCCACGAGCGATAGCGGCTTATTGCATCCTGGCTTGCTGTATGCTACTGATCAAAAAGACCGTGCACGTAAGTATCGTGTTTATATGGATAGCGTATCAGATCACGATAATTTTGTTGGTGCGCACTGGTTTCAATATCTTGATTCGCCTTTGAGCGGCCGAGCATTTGATGGTGAGTCTTATAATGTCGGCTTTGTGAATGTGGCGGATATTCCATATCCTGACATGGTGAATATGGCAAAAGACTTTAATGAGTCTCTTTACCCCAAGCGTTTTAATCGGCCGTTAACCAAGCCTGTTAAACGTCGCGGTAAAGAAGCTGCTACAGAGGCGTTACCCAATGCGCATTGATTGTACTGCGTATTAGCTTTTTAAAAATCGGTCGCTTGCGGCCGATTTTTTTATCCCTGAAAATTCCTTCAACTAGTTGACCATCTCATGCTCTAGTTTTGCGGTCGCCAAATTCTTCGTATTTACGTTGTTCGCGATGCCTGTTGTTTTTTTCATTCGTCGTTACAGCCATGAATTTGATTCATGCAAAATTGCCTCAATAAGCCAGTAGGCTGGATATCGAACGCCCCAATCTACGAGACCAATCGTTAGCAGTGTTTACGCTAGACAGCAATCACCAGTAAAAGCTGCTTGCATTTAGTTAGTCATATAACTATATTGGTTAGATGGCTAACCAAGTGGAGTTTATACATGAAACGCAGAATGATACTTAAAACAGGTGCTGGGATGATTGCGATCTTGGCGAGCAGTGGCGTATTGTGGGGCAGCACGCGCACGCCTCGTAAGGCTTTAGCGCCGTGGCAAGATGCGGGGCAGAGTTTCGGAGACATTCGCTTAGATTGTTTATCGTATGCCATTTTGGCGCCAAGCCCACATAATCGTCAGCCATGGCGGGTAGAGCTTACTGGTGATGATAGGATGCAGCTTTTCTGTGACTTAAGCCGGCGCCTTGCTCATACGGATCCTTATGATCGGCAGATTACAATTGGCTTGGGTTGTTTTTTAGAGTTGCTGAAAATCACTGCAGCAGAGATGGGTTACCATTTACAAACAGATTTTTTTCCACTAGGGGAGCCTAGAGAGCGTGAACGTTTAGATAATCGCCCTATTGCCGATATTCGCTTTGTAAGGGCGGAGGTTACTCCGAATCCATTGTTTAAAGAGATATTAGCTAGGCGCTCTAACAAGGATGCGTTTAATTCTGAGCAAAAGGTGACGCCTTCAGCCTTGAGCGAATTGCTGACGATCGAATCCACGTTTGGCAGCGTGGAGCCTGAGCGTGTCGAAAGAATGAAGAGCAATCTTTATGAGGGCATGGAAGTAGAAATGAGCATTCGACGTACACTGAAAGAAAGTGCTGATTTAATGCGGTTTGGTAAAAGTGAGATTGAGGCCAGCCCCGATGGCATCGACCTTCGCGGCCCAATGCTAGAGCTGCTTATGGCGGGAGGAATAATCACTCGCGAGAACTTAAGTGACCCAGAGCATAGCCAAGTGACAGACTATCTTGCAAGGCTCAAAGGTATTATCAATTCATCGCAAGCAATCGTCTGGCAAACCTCGGCCGATAACAGTCGTAAAAGCCAACTGAAAGCGGGTGCGGAATACATGCGGTTGCATCTTAAAGCGACGCAGAAGGGGTTAGCACTGCAACCGCTTAGCCAAACACTGCAGGAATTCCCAGAAATGGCGAGTCTTTATAAACGCGTACATGATGAGTTGGGTGTGCCACCGCAGCATCGCGTCCAAATGCTGATGCGCGTCGGATACGCTGCCAATCCAGGCCCAAGCCCTCGCTGGTCGGTCGAATCCATGCTGACTGAATAGGCTAATGGCGAAGGTAGTCTTTAAGTATGCAGTTAAGATAAGGTAAACGCTACAACGTACTAAGGTAACAACCTAAGGTAACAACCATGTCTGATAAGCAAGATCCGATCTTTGAGTTTTTTCGCAGTGTCAATATTATTCAAAGCTTGTCGCAGGCAAGGTTGGATCAAGCCTTGCCCGGAGACATGCTGCTCTCTCACTTTAGTGTATTGAATCACTTACAACATTCGCAGAAAGCCAATAGCCCGGCTGAGTTGGCGGAGGTTTTTCGGGTTGCTAGACCGAGTATGACCAATACGCTTTCAAAGTTGGAAAAAATGGGATTAATAAAAATTTCAGCAGACCCTAACGATGGCCGAGGTAAGCTTGTGACGATTTCAACCGCAGGCTCAAAGTCGCTTATGGAGGCAATGCAGATCATGCCAGGCGTGTTCGCCGAACTTGTTGAGCAGCTAGGGCCAGATTTTTTTGCCAAGCTTTTGCCTGGTATCAATAAAGTTAGAGACCTATTGGATAACAACCGCTCTTAATTGTTTTACACATATTCTTTTGTTGAAGAATTTTTTCAGACATTCTTTCGGCTCTCAGCAAATAATACTGAGGTATATGGTCCATGCTTTACATCATAGCGCTTATCATTTTTTTTGGCTTATTCTTGATCTCGCTTCCTTGCTTATTCTTTACAAAAACGCGAACAATTGCCGGCCGCTCTGCGATGGTTTTTTTGCTCTGTATAGTCGGGGTTCTACTCAAAGCTTACTACCCTCTAACGTTTGAGCGCCATTATCTAAAACAGTCTGAGGTGGTGAATTCAGAGCCTGCATTGGCTATGCATGTGAGGCAATCCCCAATTTATTTAGGTGCAGCCGTCAGAAGTATGAACCAGCTGAGTAATACAAAGTACGTGAACCTCTTTACCTCTATCACGCCCGAAAACGACCTAAAACTTGGTGGAGTGCTGATTGACCTTGATAAATTACAGTATGACTTTAGCGCGGCTGACGAGATAGTCGATGCTGCGCTTGCTAAAGGCCTGAGGGTGCGTGGTCACGCTCTGGTATTTGGCAAGGCGTCTGACATGTTTAAATCGCCCGACCTAGATGCTTGGCTTGAAAAGTACGCGCAAGAAGAGCGACGGGGTGCGTTATTAAACTTAATGACCACTCACATTGAAACAGTATTAACCCACTATAAAGGGCGCATCCATGAGTGGGATGTCGTCAATGAGGTGCTGGGGTTATTTTCGAATGGCGAGTTCGAGGAAAATGTCTTTTATCGTCATATTGGTGAAGACTATATTCGAATCGCACTGGAAACGGCTAGAAGGACAGACCCTGACGTTAAGCTTTATCTTAACGAGCAACTGCGCAATTACAATAATCAACGGGCGGAGGCGTTCTATCATGTAATAGCGAAACTCATAGGGCAGGGCGTTCCATTGGATGGTGTGGGGCTACAGGCGCACAATCTCTACGAGCTGGCTCCGCCAACAACACTAAAAACATATATGGAGCGCTTGTCACGCCTAGGCTTAAGTATCGAAATTACATAGCTAGAAGCCAGACTTCGCTTATTTAAAGATGCCCCTGATCCCTACACAGCTCAGGGCGAGTATTACAGCGACGTCGTAAATCAGTGCTTGCTGGTCGAAAAATGTAAAGGCGTTACCTTTTGGGGTTTTGCAGACAGCATCAGCTGGATGGATGAGTTGTCTTTTTTATTTCCTCAACCTAACGAGCCTTATTTACTGGATGCTAAAGGTAATGAAAAGCCTGCGGTGTCACTACTGGCTACAGTCTTCAGCGAATTCAATCGCAATACAAAAGGTTCGCATGATGAATGAATATGAACTGGTAAGCCTGATTAGCGAGCATGTAAATCGAAGTTAGTCATTCAAGTATGGGGTGGAGCGTCATTCGGTCTTATCGCGCAAATTGCAAAATAGTCCCTTTGAATTCTTTTTCGAGATAATCTGTATTCAGAGCCTTTTGTTGGGTGCAGCTGAAACCGAACTCTTCAAGGTGTTTCTTGAGTTTGTTTTTACGGCCTCGCCCTGGGTCAACAATGATGATCTCGCATGTGGCGTTAGCATGCGCTTCAATAAACTCTGAGAGCAGAGCGATATGTTCGTCTTCGTACAAGAGATCGCTACCAATGATCAGATCAAATAAACCTAGGCTATCATTTTTATCTGCCCAGTCTGCACGTTCAAACGATATGGGCTGATCATGGTTCAGTAATGCGTTGCGCTGTAAAAAGGTATTCACCTCAGGGTGGTGGTCTGTGGCTGTTACATCGGCTTGCTGTTTATTGAGTAATAAGGTTGAAAGCGCCATTCCACAGCCAACCTCTAAAATGCGCTTGGATCGCGTATTGTACTCAAGCATGAAATGGGCAAGCACTATGCTAGATGGCCAAACCACACCAAAAATGGGCCATGAGGCAGAGCTAATTCCCAGCTTTTCAGCAATGCCTTTAGGGTCATAAAACTCTTGTTTGTTGCGCAATGTGCACAGGTGAATATCCAGATCACCAAACTCGATGGTTTGGTAGCATAGGCGAAGGGTAGTCATGTGTAGCCTCAATATGTGAGCGCTGAGCCAACTACCAAAAGGAATAAACGGATAAATGACAAAACGAAAGGGAATCAGCAGGGTAGCTTATTGTGGTGAGAAGGCAACTCTTTAAAATGGCATAGGGCCTTAATGAGAGGCCGTTCCACCTTGCTATTTTTTTGTTTGGAGTCGCTCCTGAGCCATATGAGCGTGATATACCTTGTTTCCCTCTGGGTGATCCCCTAAAATACATCCTTAATACTTGACTAAAACACTCAGATATCGAGGCGTTATCTATGGATATTACTGATACAATTAAGCAGCAAATTGAAAGCAATCCCGTCATTTTATATATGAAAGGCTCCCCTGATGCCCCTCAGTGTGGCTTTTCGATGCGCGCATCACAGGCTGTTATGGCTTGCGGCCAGCGCTTTGCTTTTGTTGATATCCTTTCTAATCCAGATATTCGTACGCATCTTCCGGCCTATGCTAACTGGCCTACTTTTCCTCAGTTGTGGGTTAACGGTGAGCTAGTTGGCGGTTGCGATATCATTACTGAAATGCACGAAAAAGGCGAATTAAAAGAAGCTATTGACGCAGCTGTACCAAGTGATGCATAGCATTCATTGCGCGTGATGATTAATGAAAAAAGCCCGCTCTGCGGGTTTTTTTATGGGCTTTATTTGAGTGTTTCTCCAAGCACTATTTAAAATGAATAGAATAAATGAGGGCAATTTGTGTCATTAGAATTAGGTAAATATCGCCATTATAAAGGGCAGTATTATCACGTTACTGGCGTAGCGCAACACAGTGAAAGTGATGAAATGCTTGTTGTTTACCGTTGCCTGTATGGTGACTTTAGCCTATGGGTTAGGCCTCTTGCTATGTTTAGAGAACTCGTCATAGTGGATGGCGTTGAAACGCCTCGTTTTGCCTATGTTGGGCCAATGTAATGCATTGGGTTTTGGGTTCGTTGTTCAGTTGGGCGTTTAAGGTTGCTCCCTTATCCTTTTATTTAGAGTAGTGTATAGATGAGTGATTCTTCTTTTGCACCTGCTCAGCATAATGAGCAAGATATTGCGTTTATGCGCGAGGCACTTAAGCTTGCTCAGCAATCTTTTGATGAAAGCGAGGTACCTGTTGGTGCCTTGGTTGTGGTGGACGATCAAATAGTGGGTCGAGGGTTTAACTGCCCGATTGCTCAGAGTGACCCAACGGCCCATGCCGAATTGCAAGCCATTCGTGCTGCATGTGCAGCGTTGCGCAATTATCGGCTACCCGATGCAACGCTTTATGTGACGGTTGAGCCATGCACTATGTGTTTAGGCGCGATAGTACATTCCCGTATCGGGCGCATTGTATTTGGTGCTTACGAGCCAAAGGCGGGGCGAATTTGCTCTAATCCGCTTGTGAATGATGCATGCTTTAATCATCGTTTAACGGTTGTAAACGGCGTGTTAGAAGACGAGTGCCGTGAGCTGATGCAGCGCTTTTTTGCTTTGCGTCGCGAACAAAAGAAAGCACTCAAGAATCATAAACTATCCCCGACGTAATAGGTCTGAGTGGGAATTCGTATAAACCGTTTCAGTTAGCGGTGATGTGTAATCAACTTGATAGGTGGGCTTCACCGGTGAATATAGTCTCTCTTTTTTGTGGTATTCGATCTCGACTTTTATGGGTTAGTGCTTGTGTTTTGCTAGCTTCCCCTGTCTTCTCGGCAGAGCTCAAAACATCTAAAGAAAAAGCACTTACAGTGCAAGCCAACCTGGGCTATGCAACGGTTTTGCCTGGCCATAAAGGCGCTGTGGCAACCGTTCAGCCGCTGGCTACAGAGGCGGCTGTCAACGCTTTTGCTAAAGGCGGTAATGCTATTGATGCGGCGCTTGCTGCGGCCTTTACATTGGGGGTGGTTGATAGCCATAACTCGGGTATTGGTGGTGGCTTATTTATTGTTGCAAGGCTGGCCAACGGCAAAGTCATTGCTATTGATGGCCGTGAAATGGCCCCAGCTAAGGCGCATCGCGATATGTTCCTACGTGATGGCAAAGCTAGTAAGGCGCTCAGTAAAACAGGCGCGCTGGCAGTGGGTATTCCTGGTTCAGTACAGGCACTCTATGAGCTCCAGCAAAAAGGAGGCGCGCTAACATTTGATCAAGTATTGATGCCGGCCGCTAAGCTTGCTGAAGCCGGTTTTCCTATTGACAATACCTTGGCTAACCGTTTGGCGAGAACAGCTGACAAGATGCAGCCTTTTGAGGCGACCAAAAAAATCTTTTTTGATAAAAAAGGGCAGCCTCTTCAAGCGGGTACTGTGCTTAAACAGCCGGATTTAGCCCGCAGCTATCGTTCTTTAGCAAAGCATGGTCCTAATTGGTTCTATCGCGGTGAATTTGCAAAGCAAACGGCGCAGTGGATGGCACGTAATGGTGGGATCATCGATGCTAACGATTTTGCTCGCTACCATACGGTACACCGTGAGCCGGTTCATAGCCGTTTTATGGGGTACGATGTTTATGGCTTTGGTCCGCCGAGCTCTGGTGGAGCACACATTGCCCAAATGCTGAACATGCTGGATGGTCTGCCCATTGGCACAATGACTGATGCAGAGCGGTATCACTGGTTGATTGAGGTTATGAAGCGGGCGTTTGCTGATCGAGCGCATTGGTTGGGTGATGCGGATTTTGTGCCGGTGCCTAAGGGGCTAATTGGAGCGGATTATGCCAAAACGCTACGCAAAACTATTCATCCGTCTAACGCCTCTGAGACGCAGAAAATCACTCATGGTATGCCTCCAAAAGCTGCGAGCGATTTCTTTTACAAGCAGCTTAATAAGCATACCACGCACCTAACGACGGCAGACGCAAAGGGCAATTGGGTGGCAATTACTACCACATTAAATACAAGCTTTGGTAGCAAGGTAGTGGTGCCGGGCACGGGTGTTTTATTGAATAATCAAATGGATGATTTTGTGGCGGCGCCAGGAGTGCCTAATGCATTTGGTCTGGTGGGTGGCGAGGCGAATAGCATTGCGCCGTTTAAGCGCCCACTATCGAGCATGAGCCCTACCTTGGTGCTAAAAAACAATCAGCCAGTCATGACGCTAGGCGCGGCAGGCGGCCCCACCATTATCACTCAGGTCTTACAAGGTTTAGTTAATTATTTGGCCTTGAATAAGCCCCTTGAACAGGCTCTTGATACGCCTCGCGTTCACCATCAATGGCAACCCGATTGGGTGTTTACTGAATTACCTCTTGAAGGCAAAACCGCAAAAGCCCTTGATGCTAAAGGCCATAAATTGCGCAAAGCAGGCGACTTTGGTGGCACGCAAGCGATTGTATTGAAAAACGGCCAGTTCGAAGCGGTGACGGAGCCTCGTATTATTCGTCGGAATCAGAAGCCAATTATTAAAGTCAATTAATAAAGCCAATTAACAATACACATCCCAGCCAATACTGTTTTAGCTTAGGCGTATTTTTTGATAATGCTCGTAGGCGTCTTGCAATTCATTGGCTTTGCGTAAGCGTTTGATCTGTTCAAAGAATGGCTCGGCTTCGGGGTATGTTAGTTTGAGATACATCAGCCACTGTTTTAAACGGTTACCAGCATACTTGGGGTCATACGTCTCAAGTGTGCTGAGGTGGTATTGCCAAACCTTTGGCAGCGTTTCATCCCATGTTTTAAATGTATAAGCTGTGCCCGCAAAATGATGCTTTATGGCGAGTGCCAAGTCAGGCCGTGCGAGTAGGCCGCGGCCAATCATAATGTCTTGGCATGCTGATTCTTTAATACATTGGAGGGCGTTTTCGATGGTCCAGATCTCGCCATTCGCTATGACAGGTATAGACAGCGCATCGACAATTTCGCTAATCAAGGGCCAATAGGCCGGTGGCTTATAGCCATCAACTTTTGAGCGAGCATGGACAAATAGCTCTGCAATGCCGCCGTCTGCGAGCGCTTTGGCATTATCGATATAACCTTCTCGACCGTTGAACCCCAGCCGGATCTTTGCAGTAACGGGTATGCTATCGGGTACGGCATTGCGTACAGCCCTTGCAATATCGTGCAAAAGGGTGGGCTCGGTGAGCAAGCATGCGCCGCCACGGCTTTTATTCACCGTTTTGGCGGGGCAGCCAAAATTGAGGTCAATTCCGCATGCGCCTAAATCGGCTGCGCGCGCCGCGTGTTCAGCAAGGTTTTGTGGGTCACTGCCAAGCAGCTGAACTCTTACGGGAATATCAATAGGGTTGGTGAGCTCGGGGCAGAGCCTATGAAAAATAAAGTCAGGAAGCCGACCTTTTGATACGCGCACAAACTCTGTTACGGCCAAATCAATACCGCCAATACCTGCGTATAACTGGCGAATGTTATGGTCGACGACGCCCTCCATTGGGGCTAAAAATAAGCGCATGCAGTGACTCGTTTTGGAAGTTTCGGTTTTGGTCGTATTGACGGTGCAGTATTAACCGTAATGGAGCAGCTAGGTGTAATGCCACTTGCTCACCTTCACGATCGGCGCGGAGTGTACTGCTTACGTTAGAAAATGTCATTGAAAGTGGTAGATTGTTACGCTTGATCTATTGCAAATTCTTAGCGATTGACCAATATTGAAGCATTCGTGATACAAAGGGAGTCGCGTTTTGTGGCGGTTCAGGTAGAATGTGCCCGCTTTTTGCAAGTAATGGGGGTTGTCTGGCTGTTGCGTCGCCAACCTCTTTTACTGTCTCAAATGCTTTTTTGCTCAGACTTCATTAAGCTTAAGAGAGCTCAAACAAGCCTAAATAGAGTCAGTACTGCGCTGCGCAAGCGGCGTAAAACTGCTCGAATCAATAAAACCTGTAAAATGGCCGTTGAAGATTTAGACTATATAGATGAGGTGTCTTGCTTAGTTTGCGGAGCATGAGCCTGTATCATTTGAGAGTGTATTAACTGCCGTATTTTAAAAGCGGCCAACCGATTACTACCCGCGGAGGTTCTAATTATGCAGCCATCCATTTTGGAGCAAGGCTTTGACTTAATGCTGTTTGGTATGGGGACGGTTTTTGTATTCCTTACCTTGTTGGTCTTTGCGACCCGCATTATGTCATGGGCCGTTAATCGCTTTTTCCCTGAGCCTGAGCCCATTATGGCTGCGTCTCCCGCACAGCCCTCTCCTGGCAGTACCGCTGCCGTCGACCCCAAAGTTCTAGCTGTCATTCAGGAAGCTATTCACCAGCATCGTGCCAAGCACATGCCGTAAACGCAGTAACCATAGCGTTTATACTGCCGCCCGAATTGTAGAGATAACATTTTATGACTAAAACGAAAAAAACCTTAGGTATTACGGACGTCGTGCTACGCGATGCGCATCAATCATTGTTTGCGACACGCTTGCGACTCGATGACATGCTGCCCATTGCGGCCAAACTCGATAAAGTGGGTTTTTGGTCTTTGGAGTCCTGGGGAGGAGCAACCTTCGATAGCTGTATTCGCTACTTAGGTGAAGATCCTTGGGATCGTATTCGTGAACTTAAAAAAGCCATGCCTAATACCCCGCAACAAATGTTGTTCAGAGGGCAAAATATTTTAGGCTATCGTCACTATGCTGACGATGTCGTCAATAAGTTTGTTGAGCGTGCTGCGACCAACGGTGTTGATGTTTTTCGTGTTTTTGATGCCATGAATGATATGCGCAATATCGACACTGCGCTTAAAGCGGTTAAAAAAGTAGGCAAGCATGCGCAAGGTACAATCTCTTATACACTTAGCCCCGTTCACACGCTAGAGACGTGGATTGAACAAGGCAAGCGCATCGAAGATATGGGCGCAGATTCGATTGCCATCAAAGATATGGCAGGCCTTCTTAAACCCTATGATGGTTACGAGCTGGTTTCACGCTTAAAGGCAGCTTGTGATATTCCTATCCATATGCAGTGTCATGCAACAACAGGTCTGGCACATGCCACCATTTTGAAGTGTGTTGAAGCGGGCATTGATAATGTTGATACCGCTATTTCATCTATGTCGATGACTTACGGCCATAGCCCCACCGAAACATTGGTTGCAACCCTTGAAGGTACCGAGCGCGATACGGGCCTTGATTTAGGCTTGCTCGAAGAGATTGCTTTGTACTTCCGCGATGTGCGTAAGAAATATGCTAAGTTTGAAGGTGCATTGAAGGGCGTTGATGCGCGTATTCTTACCGCGCAGGTGCCTGGTGGCATGCTCACCAATATGGAAAACCAGCTTAAAGAGCAGGGCGCTGCAGACCGCCTTGACGAAGTATTAGACGAGATTCCTCGTGTACGTAAAGACCTCGGTTATATTCCGCTGGTCACACCAACCTCACAAATTGTGGGCACGCAAGCCGTGATTAACGTCTTAAGCGGCAAGCGCTATGCATCAATCTCTAAAGAGACACAGGGTGTCTTGCGCGGTGAATACGGTGCAACACCTGCTGATGTAAATGCTGAATTACAGGCACAAGTGCTTGAGGGCGATTCGCCTATTACTTGTCGCCCAGCAGATCTCATCGAAGATGAGTTAGACAAGTTAACAACTGATCTTAGAAAAGCAGCGCAAGAAAAGGGCATTGCATTAGCCAAAGGCGATAACGAAGTTGATGATGTCTTAACCTATGCCTTGTTTAGCCAAGTCGGTTTGAAGTTCTTGATTAATCGTAATGATCCTTCTCAATTCGAACCTGTCCCCACTGGCAATGAAAGCGCTATTGTGAAAACGGAAGGTGGTGACGAGGTGTATACCGTCGAAGTTGAAGGTCAAAGTTATACAGTATCAGTCAGTAATGGTGGTGAGTTAACCGGCATTGTTCCATTAAGCGGTGGTGCTGTTTCTGCAGCGCCTGCTGCTGCGGTGACGGGTGGCGAGTCGATTCCAGCGCCATTGGCGGGCAATATTGTGCGTGTTTTGGTTAAGTCGGGTCAGCAAGTCCAACAGGGCGAAACACTCATTGTGTTAGAAGCCATGAAAATGGAGACTGAAGTCAGTGCGCCTAAAGCCGGTGTTATCGGCGATATTCATGTTCGTGATGGTGATGTTGTCACCGTTGGCGATGCACTCTTAACGATCGCCTAAGGCCGAGGAGACTATGGATAATTTATTAGGCCTCTGGTTCGAGTCAGGCATTTACCAAATGGCAACCGGTCAGGCAGGTATGATCCTGATCTGTATGGGCTTGTTGTTTTTGGCAATTCGCAAAGGTTTTGAGCCTCTTTTATTAGTGCCAATCGGTTTTGGGGGGGTTCTTGCGAATATCCCTGGTGCAGGTTTGGCGTTTAGTGCGGCAGAAAATGCTATTTTGGCGGGCGACGTTCAATTTTTGGCAGATGTTACCCAGCTTCTGGGTGCTGAAATAGGCTCTACTGCGAAAGAGTTGGTCAAGATGTATGACGGCGCCGATTATGCGATTCGCCATCAAATATCAGAAATGGCTTATGCGGCTGACCATCATAATGGCATGCTTTATAGCTTCTATTCTGTTGCGATTGCCAGCGGCATTGCACCACTCTTGATTTTTATGGGTGTGGGTGCCATGACAGACTTTGGTCCGCTACTGGCTAACCCTAAAACACTTTTCTTGGGTGCAGCCGCTCAGTTTGGTATTTTTGCTACCGTCATTGGGGCTGTAGCGCTGAGTGCGTTTGGCTTGATGGATTTCTCGATTGCCGACGCCGCTGCGATTGGTATTATCGGTGGTGCTGATGGCCCGACAGCCATTTATGTTGCCAGTAAGCTCTCGCCTGATTTGCTTGGTGCGATTGCGGTTGCTGCGTATTCATATATGGCGCTAGTGCCTTTAATTCAGCCACCCATAATGAAAGCGCTGACCAATGAAGCTGAACGCCAAATTGTGATGACGCAACTGCGCCCAGTGACTAAGCGTGAGAAAATCTTATTTCCCCTAGTATTATTGGTACTTGTTGCGCTTGTCTTGCCCTCTGCAGCACCGCTCCTAGGTATGTTCTGTTTAGGGAATTTAATGCGCGAATGTGGTGTGGTGGATCGTTTAAGTGATACGGCACAAAATGCGTTGATCAACATTGTGACCATCTTCTTAGGTTTATCTGTTGGTTCAAAGCTTGAAGCCGATAAATTCTTAGATCCTAAAACGCTGGGTATTTTGATCTTAGGTATTGTGGCATTTGGTATTGGTACCGCGTGTGGTGTACTGATGGCTAAATTCATGAATGCTGTAAGCAAGCAAAAAATCAACCCACTTATTGGCTCGGCTGGTGTTTCGGCCGTGCCAATGGCTGCAAGGGTGTCTAATAAGGTTGGGCTTGAAGCCAATGGTCAAAACTTCCTTCTTATGCATGCAATGGGGCCCAATGTGGCCGGCGTGATTGGCTCGGCTGTTGCTGCTGGTGTCATGATTTCGATTGTTCAAGGTATGCTTGCTGGTTAACAGTAAATCGTAAAAGCCCACTTTTTGTGGGCTTTTTATTGCCTTCTCCATCGATATAAACCCATTGATGTAAACTCATGAGGTAAGTCCATGCTTTGGGCCACGATCAAAATCTCAAACAGTATTTTAAGCAGTAAGTTTTAAACAGTAAGTTTCAAACAGTAAAATACTCATACGAATAGCCACACAAGACGTTATTGGAGCGCTTTATGTTACGAAGGACAAAAATTGTCAGTACTCTCGGTCCCGCTACAGATGAAGGTGGTGTACTCGAAAAGCTTATCTTGGCGGGTGTTAACGTCGTAAGATTGAATTTTTCCCATGGTACCGCGCAAGAGCATAAGCGACGCTGTGATTTAACGCGTGAGCTAGCGGCTAAACATGGTCGCCATGTCGCGGTGTTGGGTGATTTGCAAGGCCCTAAAATTCGCATTGCACGCTTTGCAATAGGCCCAATCCAACTAAACATCGGTGATAAATTCACACTGGATGCACAACTAGATCGTGACGCAGGTAATCAAGAGCATGTAGGCATTGATTACAAAGCGCTTCCTGATGATGTTGCCGTTGGGGATCACCTGCTGCTTGATGATGGGCGTGTTGTACTCAAAGTAGAAGAGGTTGCAGGTCCAAAAGTCCACTGTATAACAACCGTTGCCGGTAAATTATCTAACAATAAAGGCATTAATCGCCAAGGTGGCGGCCTGACGGCACCGGCACTAACAGAAAAAGATCGAGAAGATATTAAAACGGCTGTTGCGATTGACGTCGATTATTTAGCCGTTTCTTTTCCTCGTACTGCAGATGATATGCACCTTACGCGCGATTTGGTTAAGCAGGCCGGTGGTGACATCGCACTGGTTGCAAAAATTGAGCGGGCAGAAGCCGTTAATGATAAAGACGTTTTAGATGGCATTATTATCGCTTCAGATGCGGTGATGGTCGCGCGTGGTGATTTGGGTGTAGAGATTGGTGATGCCGCCCTGATTGGTGTTCAAAAGCATATTATTGAACGTGCAAGGGTACTTAACCGCGCAGTGATTACTGCAACGCAAATGATGGAGAGCATGATCAATAACCCATTGCCTACGCGTGCAGAGGTATTTGATGTAGCGAATGCTGTGCTTGATGGGACGGATGCTGTGATGCTCTCCGCAGAGACAGCCGCAGGCCAATTTCCTGTCGAAACGGTTGAGGCAATGGTCCGTGTTATTTTAGGTGCTGAAGGGCACCCTCATGCTTCACTTGATGCTCACCGTGACGTACCGGAAACAATGGCGATAGACCAAGCGATTGCGCAGGCCGTGATGTACACCGCCAAGCAAATGCCGGGCGTTGCAGCCATTATCAGTATGACTGAATCGGGCTCAACCCCTTTTATGATGAGCCGGTTTGGTGCTAGATTGCCTATCTTTGCGCTATCGGCACACAGTAAAACTTTACAGAAATGCGCTTTGTATCGTGGTGTTTACCCTGTTCCTTTTCCGTTGCATGAAATCCCACAGGACAAAGCAAATGAAAGAGGCATTAGTGAGCTGCGCATGCGAGGCGTCATCAAAGACAAAGATCTGGTGCTCATTTCACGCGGGGATATTGCTATGTCTGCTGGTGGTACGAATGCAATGAAAATTGTTGAAGTCGGTAAGCCGATTCTTTAAGCTCTTTGCTTATACTGTGCGTTGAGTGAGTTTATAACGTAAACTTCTTTAAACCAGCTTGATAAAAAGCGCGCTAAGGCGCGTTTTTTTTCGTCTACTGTATTTATGCATTGTTTATTAACGTTTTTTAAAGTCAAAAGAGCTCACTAAAAAGACTCCCAGTGGAAGCCTCTAATCCTGTGTTTATCGCTCTAAAGCTCAACGTTCTAACGCCTATCCATCCCTTTGCTAGAGACCTGCCATGTACTCATTAATTCGACCGTTACTGTTTAAACTTGACCCTGAACTGAGTCATGACCTTTCACTCGATTGGTTAGGAGCGCTCGAACGCTTGCGAATATTACCTGCGATTGCAGGTAAGGCGATCCATGACCCGGTGAATGTTATGGGGTTAGACTTCCCAAACAAAGTAGGATTAGCTGCGGGCTTAGATAAAAACGGCGACTACTTTAATGCAATGGGTGAGCTGGGCTTTGGCTTTATCGAGATTGGTACGGTTACGCCACTTGCACAGCCTGGTAATCCTGCACCGCGTTTATTTCGCTTGCCTGAGCAAGAAGCCATTATTAATCGCATGGGATTCAACAATAAAGGTGTTGCGCATTTGGTTGCGCAGGTGAAAAAACGCCGGAGCTTTAAGGGTGTGTTGGGTATTAATATTGGCAAAAATAAAGCAACACCAGAAGAAAATGCACTGGACGATTATGTTGCATGCTTAGATGCCGTTTACCCTCATGCCGATTATATCACTGTCAATATTTCTTCGCCGAACACACCAGGTCTACGTAACTTACAATTTGGCGAAACGCTCAACGCTTTGTTGGCGGGGGTGAAGGTTCGTCAAACTGCCCTAAATAAAGAGCACGGTAGATATGTTCCTATTGCTGTTAAAATTGCGCCTGATATGTCTGAAGATGAGTTGAGAGGCGTTGCGCAAACATTAATCGAACAGGGTATTGATGGCGTAATTGCGACCAATACAACCATTGGCCGTGAAGGTGTTGAAACATCTCCCTTGTCTAATGAAATGGGCGGCTTAAGTGGTGCGCCCGTTAAAGATAAATCAACACAGGCAATTAAAATACTCTCTGAAGCGCTTGAAGGTAAATTGCCTATCATTGGCGTGGGCGGTATTTTAAGTGGCGAGGATGCTGCCGAAAAAATTCAAGCAGGAGCGAGCCTGGTTCAGCTTTACAGCGGTTTTATCTATAAAGGACCTAGTCTGGTAAGCGATGCCGCATCGGCGTGTTCTAGAACATAGTAAT
>CALIUX010000290.1 GCA_938048505.1 uncultured Pseudomonadales bacterium | reverse complement strand
GGGTTTAGGTGGACGCATCAATACAGGCCGGTATGTAGATGTAAGAAACGGTAATAATTTCCGAAATAATGCGCAATTCTTCCACGGCGTCGCGTCTGCTCTAGATGTTAACTTAGAGCGATTTGGCAACTCAACAAATCCATATACGGGAATGATACGCTAAATAATTAGCGTGAATAAATCGCACGGCTATAAAACTGAAAACCCTCAAAATAGAGGGCAAAAAATGCCTTCTTTTCAGTTTTATAGCCAATGATGCACTTATCAGAAATATATTGATTAAAAGTGTATTAATTTTCTGAAAGAAAAATTAAAAGACAAGAACTACAATAGTTCTGGCTTACCGTTTTTCTAAAATCTATTTACGAGCGCTACTTTAAGGAACAAAAAGTTCATCGCTCGACACGCCCCAAACCTGCTGCCCACTTGCAATATACTTACGCTCAAATAAAGTAATAGGATGGCCGGCTGCAATCGCCTTGATTGGTAAGTTTTGCCCTGTTAAAAGCTGCCACGCCTGAGTAAACTCCTCTGCATAGAGCCTCCAATTTGTACGCAGCTCTATCTGTTGAGACAAATTTTTAAGGTAGGGGAAAACAGGGTGAGTATGCCAGCGGCGTGTTAAATGACTGGGCTTAGGGTACGGATTAGGATAAAGAATAAAATGCTTTTTAAATACAATGCCTTCTGCAACACATAATCGCCAAAAATCCTCACAGTTCGCACGTAAAAATAAACTATTTTCGGGTACAGACTGACCCGTTCGATTTTCTTTTTCAAGACGCTTTTCTGACTGATCAATACCCACAACGTACGCATCAGGATGTTGCTGCGCAATTTGCCAAGTACTAAACCCTGTTCCGCAACATGAATCTAGAATCAGTTCAGCCGGATTAATGACTTCGATATGCTCTAAAAAAGATTTAAACGCTTTACGGTTATGTTCTTGTATCGGTTTTTTATAAATACTTTTTAAATGCTTAGTAACGACTTCTTGCAAGCGTTCATGGGGTACTTGCTGAGAGGTTGTGATCGAGCGAGAAAATGCTTGCATGGAGTTTACAATACGTTACCTGAGCGAGAATAAAAAACTACGAAGACTGATTCGGCGTAAAAAACCAAACTAACGCAGTATGCGTAAGAAAAGCAATGATAGCCCCGCAAAAGAGTCCTGCAGCATTCACGAGTAAATCCTTTATATCAACAACACGCCCTGGCGAAAAGTATTGCGCCATTTCAATCATCCCACTAAAGGGCAATAAACAAAAAGCCAACTTCACAATTGAGATACGCCCCCACAAGGCCAGCCATGCTGATAGGTACAACAAGATATTACCGATAAAATGCATTGAGCTGTCACTGTGTTGAGTCAAGATTTGAGGGCTTGGAGACAAAGCTGCATAACAAAACACCGCAATAGCCAATACAAATTGAGCGATGCGAATAGGCTGGCTAAGTTGCAGCAAATATTGCAAACGACGCAAGGGGTACTCCATACAAAACATTAACCATACAATCGGGCTATACCCGTACCATCTTAATACTCACAGCCCTTTCAAACCCAAGCGACATTTATCAATCAACTTAAATGTCAGCATGAGCAGGCAATACAATATGGAAGCGTGCGCCGCCTAAATCAGAACGCGCTATGTCAAGGCTCCCACCATAACTACTCAGAATATCAACCGCAACTGATAGTCCAATACCCTGCCCCGATGTTGCCGTATCCGCACGGGCACCTCGCATTAAAATAGTGCTTTTAATGGTATCTGGAACACCAGGGCCATCATCGTCAATCACAATATGAAGCTCACTCTTTTGCGAGTAGCCCTTAATATGAACGCGTGAATCACCATATTTACATGCATTTTCAATAAGGTTGCCCGTTAGCTCCATCAGGTCCGCCTCATCACCCAAAAAAGGCAGTTTTGCAGGGATTTCAAGCTGAATATCAAGCTGCTTGTGGTGATACACTTTTTGCATAGCGCTGACTAAGCGCTTAACAAGGGGCTTGATCATGATACGCGCGTAAACCGCATTCTGGGTAACTTGCGCACTGGCACGCCGCAATTGATGATCAATAATCATGCTCATGCGGCTAATTTGATCATCGATAACAGGCAAAAGCTCGCCTCTCCGTAAGTCACGATTTTCTAGCTGCCCACGAATAACTGATAGCGGAGTTTTCAAACTATGGGCAAGATCACCCAATGTATTGCGATAGCGCTCCCTTTGGGCCTGTTCAGCGCTCAATACTTTATTGAGGTTTTCTGTCACAGGGCGAATATCAGCCGGGTAAGCGCCTGATAACGCTTGGCTTTTACCTGCCTCAACACGCTCAAGATCACGCGCTAAACGGCGCAATGGGTGTAATCCCCAGCGAGCAATAAGCGTTTGCACCACAATTAACAAAACAGCCAACCCAACAACCCACATCAAAAGCCGTTCACGGTAGGCGGCTAAAACCGCCTTAAAATCGTTTTGGCTGTGTGCCACAACAAATCGAAAGCCCGCATCACCTTCTTCAAGGGGCCAGATAGTGTCATAGGCCATTAAATAGAAATCGTCAGCATTAAAAGCTTCTGTTAAAAAGTGACGACGGCCAGCTTTAAAGGTTTGATTCAACACAGGAAAATAATCGGCGGGGATAAGGTCTGTCGAGCGCGACTGCCAAATCACTTCGTTCTTTGAATTAACAATCCAACCATACAAGCCCGAATTCAGCTCACCAAAACGCGGCTCAGTCAGAGAAGGGGGCATATCCAGCGTATCATTCTCGGGCTCAACAACACCAAGCAGTAAATACACTTGGCTGCGCAAGGTATCGCGCTCGGCAGTTTCTAAGCTGAGCTTAAATGCGTAATCTAGCATTGTCGCACTAAAACCCAGCAAAACAGGTAGCAGCACAACTGATGCAAAAAATAACCGCACAGTCAAAGACGATGCGGTCAAATGTGGCATACCCGTTGATTCACTCACGAGGCGTGTATATCAATCAATGACAAGGGCTTATTTTTCGCTCGATGCAGCTTCTGAAGGCTTGTTTTCGCCGGAAGCATTCTCTGTCGTTTTAGGTTCTGAATTAAAACGATAGCCCTGCCCGCGGATAGTCGTAATCAATTGCATCTCACCTTTGGGATCGAGTTTCTTCCGTAAGCGCCCCACAAATACCTCAATGACGTTACTATCACGCTCAAAATCCTGCTGGTAAAGGTGCTCCGTTAATACCGTTTTAGAAATCGCTTCACCCGCATGATGGGCAAGATACTCTAAAGTATTGTACTCATAACTGGTCAGCTCAACTGGCGTGCCGTTTAACAAGACTTGCTTGGCGGCTGTATCAATAACCAACGGACCAAATTCTAACTGAGGCTTGGAATGACCCGAGGCACGACGAATAAGTGCATTCGTTCGCGCACGTAGCTCTTCATTATGAAAAGGTTTAACCAAATAATCATCTGCTCCCGCTTCAAGACCAGACACCTTATCTTGCCAATTTCCCCTTGCTGTAAGAATAATGACGGGGTAAGACTTCCCTTCTGCACGTAGCTTTGTAATCAACTCAATGCCGTCTATTTCTGGCAAGCCAATATCAACTATCGCTAAGTCATAATCATATTCCAGTGCATTAAATAACCCAACGCGACCATCTTCTGCAACATCCACAGCAAAACCTAATCCACCGAGATAATCGGCTAGTTGATCACGAATCGCTTTCTCATCTTCAACAACAAGTAAACGCATATTGGTTCCTTTATAGGGTGTTATATCTTTTTATCGTGTTATATTTTTAATGACTTTTTATTTTTTAATGCTGCATGTTATTGGCAGATCATCTTTTTTTGCTTGCTTTGCCATTTTCATCAACATGAACAATGACCATTCGGCCACCATCATCTAAGCGAACTTCATAAACCGTATTACCGCCACCATCTTGGGTAGCTTTGATCTTGCCAAACAATTTACCACCATAGGTTGCTTGGGCAATTTCAGCCGCTCGACTTTTGCTAATTCCCGTCGATGTCTGAGCTAATGTCTCACCGGCACATGCCAAGCTGATGCACAGGACAAGGCACTTAGCAAAAAGGCTCAGATTATAAAAACTCAAACGGGTCATAGATGCACCTTTACTTACCCATGGCTATATTGCTCACGGCTGATTACATTTAGTTATTGGCTATTCACGCAATAGCCAGAAATCTCAAGCTGAATTGTACAAGCTCTTACTGAAGAGGAGAAATCGAAATTGCGACATCAAGGGTTTTACCAGGCTTCTTATTCATACGAGTTGTATACATATTGCCTTGGTATTCGTATGCCACATCATACCCATCAAAAACACGACGAGTCGACACCTCTTCGATAGTTTTACATCGCTCTACGTCATGATAGCGTGTATCAGTATAGCCACCATGGCGACGAGCATTATCGCGCGCAATACTGCTGCCAACTGCTGCTCCTAGCACACTCCCAACAACAGCCCCTAAACGCTTATTTGATCTGCCGTGCCCAACAGAATGCCCCACCGCACCACCGATAACAGTCCCCACCAACGCAGGCGTATCCGAACGTTCATAGCGAGCTGGCACATGATGATGCTCTGTCACTGTCTCAACCCAGCACTCCTGGCGAGGAGTCACCTCTTTAATGGTTCTATAAGCCGGTACGGCTGAGTGAACTTGAGCGGTATCAATTAATTGCGCATCAGAAGAATACTCAGCAAAAGCCGACAAGCTAAACAAGAAACTGAGAGACATAGCAATAACAGACCAACATTTGGAGCTTTTGTGCCTAACAAAGTGCATATAATTAGACTTCAGCAAGCCACACTTGACTAAACAGGGGGTAAACGCATCAGATAGTCTTTTCATGAATAACCTCTTCCTACATTACGTTAGGCTTATATGTTATGCATTGCGAATACATCAGTATTATGCAACTGCTGTCAGGCGATAAAAAATCAATAGGTATCAGTTTACGGGGAAGAAACTGAATCTGACCTAAACTATGCATTAAGCAATGAAATCAAAGCAATCGGACCAAAGGAAAGGAAGGGGTGCATTCAGACCTTAAGCCAGCATCATGCTCTCTTCAGATCAGCCTACTTCATGATTTCAGCAAGTGTCAGCCATCTGTCATATCTCACCATTAATCTTCTCAAACTCAGTAGATTATTAATAGTGGTCATACAACAGGTAATGCTAGCGGAAATGCTCAATGAACAGCGCCTAATAAGCAAACAAAAAATACTGACCACACAGAATCACATCTTCATCAACTTCTCAATACTGACCAACAAACACGCTATTCAGCCGGTACAATGCAGTCATCAGTACATTGATCGTCATAATTGGGTGGTATTAAAACCGCCATCAATAAGCCATGCAGCATAGCGATGCATTTCAGCGAACAAACGCAAAAGTGATACTCACTGTATTAAAGCGCATTGAATACTTGATAAAAGAAACTCACATGGCGTGAAGAAATTGGGGAATAAGATGAAAAAGTTATTAGCTCTATACATTGCCGCAATCGCCCTGGCATTAACCAGTTGCAATGACAACAATAAAAACAACTACCTTCCGAATGATGCAACCTCTGTAACTGAGGCCATCAATACGGTTAATAACGCATGGTATGACGCTGGACAAAAGAAAGTCGCGCTCACCAAAGCGCATTTACAACAGCTGGCAGAAATAAAAGACAAAGCAAAAAATATCATCTTATTCGTTGGTGACGGAATGGGCATTTCAACCGTGACCGCAGCACGTATTTTAGAGGGTCAAAACAAAGGGATGATGGGCGAAGAAAACAATCTATCGTTTGACAATTTCCCCTTCACTGGCCTGGCTAAAACCTACAACACCAATGCACAAACGCCTGATTCTGCAGGTACCATGACAGCACTCGTAACAGGCGTTAAAACGAATATGGGCGTGATAGGTGTTGATGAAGATGCTAGGCATGGTGATTGCGCATCCGTTGCAGGCAACGAACTTATTACAGCGTTAGAACTTGCTGAATTAGCAGGCATGTCAACAGGCCTTGTTTCGACTGCGCGAATCACACATGCAACACCGGCAGCAACCTATGCAAAATCAGCAGACCGGAACTGGGAAGACAATTCAGATAAACCCGGCAACACCGATGCCTGCGAAGACATTGCATTGCAATTAATTAATTTTGAAAAAAACCTCGAATCACGCTTTGAGGGCGCAGACGTTAACGGTATCGAAGTCGTGATGGGCGGTGGTCGTCGTCACTTCTTGCCTAAAGATGAAACCTATAACAGCCCTGATGCCAAAAGCCGTATCGAGGGAGATCGTACTGATAATCGTGATCTAATCAAAGAGTGGACTGCTCATTACACTAACGGGAAATATGTTTTTGATCAAACGGGATTTGATGCACTAACAGATCACGAAGAACATGTACTCGGTTTATTCAACGAATCACACATGCAATATGAGGCTGATCGTAAAAATGATATCACCGGTGAACCGTCCTTAAGTGAAATGACCGCCAAAGCCATTACTATCTTAGATAACAACGAAAAAGGCTTTTTTCTATCGGTTGAATCAGGTCGTATCGACCATGCTCATCATGCAGGCAACGCTTATAACGCATTATCCGATACGATTGAGTTCTCTAAAGCAATTCAAATTGCTTACGATGCGACCGATCCAAAAGAAACACTGATTATCGTTACAGCTGATCATAGCCATGTATTCACTATTGCCGGCTACCCTAAACGGGGGAACCCAATTTTAGGGAAAGTGGTGAATAATCAGGGGGAAGAGGCAAAAGATGAGAAAGGCCTACCCTACACCACACTAGGGTATCTCAACGGTCGAGGGTTTCGTAATCTAGGTAATGAGACCGATGCTGATGCCGTCTACAGCACGCCACTTAACGCCCCATCTATTGCAGCTGCAGATACAGAAAACATTGTAGAACTCATTAACCAAGATGAAGTAACAGTCTCAATTACCGGCAGGATAGACCTGAGCAGTGTCGACACTACCACACCAGGCTTCCATCAAGAAGCATTGATACCCATGAACACAGAAACACATGCAGGTGAAGACGTTGGTGTTTACGCATCTGGGCCAAGTGCTGCATTAGTATCAGGGACCAACGAGCAAAATTACATCTTCCATGTCATGAACTATGCAGGGGACCTTGTTAAGAAAGCTGAAGAAGCCACTATGAAAAAGCGACTCAATAGCAAGTATTAAAGGTAGGCATATAGAGTACAGCGAATGAAACAAGGCAGTAAATAGGCCGTGACTCTTGCAGGGATGCCTCAATAAGGTTTACGACAACCCTTAAATATTGCCAATTAAAATGCACTCATAAAGTGTGCAACTCAATAAGATACGCACCATAAGGTTGCTATCACAGCTCTTTTTCACACCTAGATGCCGCTAAAATCTGTACAAAACAAGCAACGGTTTATACAGACATCAACGACAATAAGCCTGATCTATTTTTGAGTAAGGCAATTAATTTAGGATTCAGGGTGTATAGAACTGTTTGGGCGCTATTCTAGCGAAAAGAATCAATAGACACATATCACATTCACTGAGGACAAACAGTCAGATCAAGCAAAAAATCCATTAAAAACATCACACCAAAAAAACTTAAGCATTAATAAAATTAAAACAAAACACCAAAAAAATAATAACAAAGCATTAGCTCAAAAAAATATAATACTACTTTATTTGCAAACAGATATTGCTTTTCAAAATTACTTGCTTAATTGGGTCAATTATCACTAATTCCCTAGCAAAATATCTATATCACTTGAATTGCAAGAGAGCTTCCTTTGCCATAGAAAAAGATACCCTCAATCTTCATCTAACACTTTAAAACCAAAAAAATAATACGTAATAAATCGAATTTAATTCAACAATACAAGTGGTGATCAAAAAACAACCAAAACAATAGAATCAAACAAATCTTATATTAACAAGTACTAAATATGCCACATACATCAAACCAAAAAATAATACTTTATAATCAGCATTATCACTTAATGTATTAGTTACTATTTTCTGTAAAACAAAATACATAAAAATTAAACGAAATATGCAACATAAAAAATAATTTTTATCGTAAAATAGCGACATCAAACAAACACAGACGTCAGCGCCTTGTTACGCAAATACAATACAGCCTAACTCTTTCGCCACTTAATCCTATATGTAAAAAATACTTGAGGGATTTACCTTGAGATTTTTTAAGGTGACCGCTGGGTTGATAGCCGCTTCAGCCTTGAAGCAACAGCCTATGTATAGCATTCGAAAAACGCATATAGCATGTATAGAGTCCCGTTAGAGTAGCAAGCTTTTATGAGCGCAAGCTGTTGAATTCCTTCAGCAGCTCTGTATCAAGGCGATATTTTGATTTATATATATTTAAATGCTTGAGCGATCAAAAAAATTATGTGTAATCAGAATCACTTAGGCCTAAAAAATATCTACCGAAAGTAACACTTATCCATTCTCACTTTAAAACATACAGAGTAGTATTTTATGGAAAACCCATTAGAACCTAAAGACAGTCAAGACACTAAAGGTAAATCCTTCTTAAGTGGTATGAACACTGATGGATCTGAATCTTCTTCTTACATAGGCAAGAATATTCAATTCAAAGGTGAACTTGTCGGTACAGAAGACTTGCATATCGAAGGAAAAGTCGATGGTTCTGTGACAATGGGTGGCCAAAACTTATCTATTGGAGGCAGTGGTGAAGTATCTGCTAACATTCATGCACAGAACGTTCTGATTAATGGTACACTTCGTGGCGATATTTTTGCTGATGATCTGATCGAAGTTTGTAAGTCTGCCAAGGTACAAGGCAACCTGATAGCACCTCGTATTAAACTAGAAGACGGCGGTAATTTCAGAGGGACCATAGACATGGTAACCAATGATCAAGAGAAGCAAGAACGCTACGAAAACTTCAAAAACAAGCTGCTTCCTAACCAGCCCAGTCAATCAAGCCCTGTCGCAAGCCCTGCACCAAAACAAGCACAACCAGCCAGCACGAATACTAGCACCTCAAGCAATGCCAATAGCTTTCAGGCTTCTATGAATCAAGCTACAGCGCAAGCTGCAAACAAAGCACTTGGTAAAAATGAAACCAGCAAAGCTTAATTAAGCTACATCAGCTAAGGGCATCTACCTTTACTCTGCCCAAATCGCATTCTTAAGTAAACAGTATGATGCCTATGTATCATACTGTTTACTTGGAACTTAGCTTGAGAAGTCCCCACCTAAAAGGTTTCAAGAAGTATTTGGGGAAATGACGCGTTTTCAGAAAAAGAAAAACGTCACAATGAATTATTATTTTTTCATGATCCATAATGAAAAATCTGATTATACCAATCCAACAAGCTTTAATTAAAATTAAGTTTAATTATGTCTAGCTTTATTTATAGTTCATTAAACAGTATGAATGCACATGATGCCGCTGAATTTTTTCTATGGTTAATGTGTAGCATTTTCTTACTTTCAATCACATTACGATTCCTGAATAAGAGCATCGCTTTTGTTGAATACTCACCTACACTACTGACTTCGCTCGGTATACTCGGTACATTTGTAGGGATTATTATTGGGTTAGTGCATTTTGATACAAACAGCTTAGACAGTAGTATCGACTCTTTATTGGCGGGTCTGAAAACAGCATTTATTACGAGTGTAGTCGGCATTGCACTTTCCTTACTAATAAGGATTATTACGCGATGTATAAAATACCCTCAAGACAGATCAGCAGAGGCTGTTACACCAATAGACACATTAGATGCATTGCATGAGATCAATGCTTCAATACAGGCCCTGACTAAAGAACAGCGCGCATTCACATCAAACACCAGCAAAACAATGATTGGGGAGCTCAATCAAATTGTCGAGTCCTTTAATGAGAAGCTCAATAGTCAGTTTGCAGATGGATTGACACATTTCAGTGAAAATTTAGCCTCTATTGATAAATCACTGGCTCATTTCACCCAAGCATTTGAAACAATAAATGACAGCACAAAAAGCATTATCGAAATAAACCATGAGAATGTTTCGACAATGGAGCAAGTTGGTCAAAATCTCAATGCGCTCAACGATAAATTTGGCGATTATTTTGGTCAAATGAATACGTTATTCGAGCTATTGGATAGATCAAATACCCAACTAACAGAACTCAATAACAAAGCTTTAGAGTATAGCGACCAAAGCATGCAGGTCGTAAGTCTTATACCTGATATCAACTTGAATATAGAATCATTCAATCAGAATATTGAAACATTAAGAAAAACGGCACATGAAACCATTCATGAGTCACTCACAAGCTTATCCGAGAATAGTCAAGCGCTAGGTAACCACATATCACAAGTCACCAACGCTTTTGAGCAAGCATCAAGTATTGATACTCATGCCATTCAGTCGCTACTTGAAAAAGGATCATCCGCTTATCAATTATCGGTTAATGCAATAAGCCAACAACATGCCAAACTCCATGAAGAAATGCTTATAACGCTTAACTCTGTTATCACTAACAGCTTTAGCAAGATGGAAGTCAGTGTTGATAAGCAACAAAATTTGATCGAAAGCCAGCTCTCACAAGAAATCGAGCAAGTTATGGCATCAATGGGACAAGCACTTGCCACCATTAGCGGTCAATTTACGCGAGACTATCAGCTGTTAATTGACCAGATGCAGCGTACAGTAGAAAGAACAGAGGATGCGGCGTAATGCTCATTACGCCTAATAAGGCAAGTGACTCAGGGATTGATGCCGACTGGATCAGCATCTCAGACCTTATGTCAGGCCTAATGATGGTTTTTCTATGCTTAGCAATATTCATGATGAACTCTGCGAATAAAGAGCGCGAATCAGCCAATAAAGAAAGAGAAAAAGTACAAGAAATTGCTCGCTCTTATATGGAGAACCAACTTGCCATCTATGACTCACTCAATGCTGAATTTGAACAAGATTTTAAACATTGGGGAGCCGATCTCGATAAAGAAACATTGAAGATTACCTTTCAAGGTTCAGATGCCATGTTTAACACCGGCTCGTCAAACATCACGCCAACTTATCAGCGTATTTTCGATGCTTTTTTGCCTAAATATATGGCTGTACTTGAGCCTTATCAAGATTCGATCAAAGGCATTCACATCGAAGGTCACACCAGTTCAGAATGGAGTCAAAACAGCAGTAGCGAGAGTCACTTTAAAAACCTTGCTCTTTCGCAAGAGCGGGCTAGCTCTGTATTAAAATATCTCTATTTTTTAGATTCTATTCAAGACTATCGAAAATGGATCATCAAAAATGTTGCGGCTGTTGGTTATTCATCCTCACACCCGTTACTCAACCCAGAGACTGGCGAAGAAGACATTGAAAAATCTAAGCGTGTTGTTTTCAAGGTCATCACTCTTTCTGAAAATAAGATTCGATCCATTATTCAGGAAGGTTGAGCATGTCAAAGTGGGAGAAATATTTTTCCGATTTGAAGTTGATAGCCAAAGATTTTGCATCTGAAGAGGTCCTGCTTTGCCATTCAGAACATTTAGGTCAACTTCCCTCAAATACCAATCATTCACACGAAAGCGTAAGCTCGACAAGCCTGAATGAGGAGCTGACCAAAGGCCTGGAAACTACGTTTTTACATCTTACCGAAAACAAACATGGCTGGAGCTACAATGGCATACCTGTTATTGCCTTTGGTGTGAATGTCATGGAGGTTACAGATTCCCAGCAACGGCTCAGTTTTTATCATACAGCCCATCTTAGTGCTTGCTGCTCTGCATTAAATTCCAGCTCAAGAAGCGTGTGGATCACAAGTGATTCAAGTGCCTTAAAAAAATGGCACAACAAGGCTTCCTTTGAAATATGCCATCACTGCTTGCGCTTATCAAATTTCAAAAATTATCGCTCTTCTACCAGCAGTCAACAAAATAAAATAAAAAGCGATTTTAATTTTAGAGAATACGTCAAGTGGAATAATGCTTCATATTTTCCTGACATTGAACATGGATACTGGAAGTCAGGTGGTAATGTTGTTTCACTGGAACCCGGAACATATATAGAATCAGAAGAAATACCAGAAGTTGATGCATGTAAGCACTGCCAATGGCCACTCACTCCGCATCAGATTCACCAAAGCAAAAGAATCAAAAAACACCTTGGCATAAATTATGCGTATTGCATTTGTTGTTTAGAGCAAAAAGATCACAATCTCATTATCAACGAACTCCAACTGTTAATTGCTTACGCAAAGCGTTTTGAAGCATGGCGCTCTGCCTACATTAAAGAGCAAAAATTAACGCAACGTATTCCGCATAGTATTAAATTTTCTTGGAATCAAATTGCACAGCACTTCCCTATCAAATGGCAGCCACTATTATCCACATTTAAACAATTTGAACCAGCCGACATTTACACAACTGTTGACAATGGTTTTGCACTGCTCGCTTGGCCAAGACTAAAACGCGCAATTGTTTACAGCAATGAAGATAAAGAGGGTTTTTCAAGCGACTGGCAAGTCTGGACATATAAAGAAGTACTCGACAACATCTAACTAATGAGAAAAATTTATGGGAAAGTCCCCATCAGATATGAAGTTATTTTCTGAAACTTCAAGTAGCGATAAAAAAGCTGAAAAAAATAGTATTCAGTCAAACAAAATTGAAATACAAAAAGAGCCCATCAAAACAGAACAAGCTTCAGATAAAGAATCAGCTCAACCACCAACTTCATATGAAGTAGAACCTAACTCAAAGGCACAATCACCATATAACAGAGGTATGATAAAAAATAGTATGGCAAAAGCAGTTATCGGCTCAAAAATCATTTTCAAAGGCGAACTGAGTGGAGATGAAGACCTGTTAATTCAAGGCCAGGTTGAGGGTACCGTCAAACTTAACGGCAACAACCTGACGATTGGAAAACTCGGGAAGGTGAAAGCGGATTTATCCGCAAAAAGTATTATTATTGATGGCACTGTTGAAGGCGACATTGTTGCAGACGAGCAAATTATTATTAATGCCTCCAGCGTTATTACCGGCAATGTGATTGCCAATAGAGTAACGTTAGAAGACGGGGCAAAATTCAGAGGCTCGATAGAAATGGATATAGATAATTAAAATAGCATGCTGATATTTAACTGACTCAATCGAATTAATATTATTTTTATATTGTTCGAATTTTCACTCTCATTACTTTACTACATTGTTCATTATAGCCTTAAAACCAAATATCTTTCATTTAAATCAGATATTTTTGACATGCAAATAGAATAGAGAATATGCAATGCAAACTCTAAAAAGCTTTACATTAAGTCAAAAAAACATGAGTAATAATGAGCTATCAAGAAGTAGCGAAATAGAAAAGGTTGATTATCAGCACCCAGGGCTGTCAGCGGTACATCAAATTTTAAGCACTTATAAAAAAGCACGCATCTTAGACTTAGGTCAAACCTCTGCGTCAAGTTTTAATTTTTATATTAGCCGAGGTTATAGAATAAGTTTCGAGGATTTAGGCGAGCTCGTCAACCGAACAATTGATCCTGATAAAACACGCTGCAGCACTGACTTTATCGAACATCTAGACCGCTATTTATCCAACCTTGAGCAGGGCGCTCAATATGATGCCATTCTGAGCTGGGACATTTTTTGCTTTTTAGACAACAAAGCAACACAATATTTAAGTGCTCGACTTAGTGAGCATTGCCATAATAATACACTATTACATATGGTTCGCTATTGGGGAGGGAAATACCCATTAAAACCTTGTAATTTTCAAACGCTCGATGCGCATACAGCCCATAATGATTTTTCAAATCATACGGTTAGGCAACATTCCAAATTACCTCCTGTTAGCACACTACATAAAACAATGCCCGAATTTAAATTAAACAGGCATTATATTAATGAAATCGGCATGCATCCCTCTATGACTGAGGCTGTGTTTGGCATGATCAAAAAGGACAGTAAAAGCCGCACAACCAATAACCCTGCAGTATCGGCAGACGGAGATATGCTTACTAGTAAAAAAGTGACACAATTACCCTCTCCCGACACATCAAAATCTAATGCGCATATCGATATCAACCAGAATATTTCTGCAAGCGCACTGAGCAGTAACCCCCTCAACAATAAACACCACAATACTCAGAGGCAAGCACAACTAAAAGCCAGAAGAAACCACCAGAGCCCTATTCTTCCCAAACTCTTTAATGCTAATACATTAATGAAACGAAAAAAGGGCGATCTGAACATTTTAGACTTAGATCAATATAATGGAAATAATGCAAAGTTTTACCGTTACTTTTCTAGCCAGGCAATATTTGTCAACATCCCAAAGCTACTCGAAACAGACGGTGAAGCATTCGAAAAAATACCCGCTCTACTACCAATGAGACAGGCATTAAAATTTGACATTATCATGGGGTGGGATATTTTATGTCGCTGTAAACCTGCCCAAACCGAAGCAATAATGAACCTTTTAAAACCTCATTTAAAACCGTGTGCGCAGATGCATTTATTACGCCATGTAGGCAGCAACAAACGTTTTAGTATTGAAAAACATGAAATATTGAGCCCACGCTATTTGGAAATAAAAGGTCAGGAGCATGCTTCAAGTCATAATACACTGTCAATGATACAACTCATATCGGCCATTCGATTTGGTACAATAGAGCAAAGTAGTCTGCTTGATCAAGGCATGCAACCCGACATTAATGAATACATTATTAGTTTTAACATTCACTAGCTTTAACATATAAAATTCACTCGACTAACGCAATTATGATAGCGCCATTAATCGAGTGAATTTCAGTCATGCTCTATTCATTCAATTATTCAGTGATTAGCGAATGACACCAGGAATAATATCACTAGCATAACCTTGATACTGAGAAGACTGATCTGCCCCTAGAGCTCTTGCAGCAGTTTCTAATACATGCAAATTATTATAAGAGCTGCTGCCAGCTCTTACATTGCCCGTATTAATAGAGTTTCCTCCTCCAGCAATCATAAAAGGGCAATCATCGCCAGAATGGGCGTCACCGTTACCCATATCACTTAGCTCTATCACTAGCGTATCATCTAATATTCCTTCTGATTTAAGTTTACCGATTAAATAGCCTGAAAGCTTACTTAGGTGACCACGCATCTCTTGATAATGAATATAGGTAGAGCCCCCTTGCCCACCATGAATAGATTGATGATAAATGCCTTTATAGTTTAATTCAGGGATACTGAATTCACCCTGATGATTACCCCAAGCAACCGAAGCAGAGCTAGTGAGATTACACTTAAAAGCAAGTGCAATAATATCCGCTTGAAGATTAGCCTGACGCGTAAAATTTGAATCATTCAAACCAAACTGGCTCGGCACACTACCAGCATTGCAGGCTGTTCCGCCGCCCCCACCACCGCCTACATTTTGTAAGCGCGATTCGGTTTCTTGGATTGCTGTCACATGTCGATCCAAACGTTCCAGTTCATAAGAACCTAGCTTTGATTTTAGTGCATCCAGTGCATCTTTGTGGGCATCAATCACGGTTTGTTTATTATTCATGCCGCCACTCACGGGAGGCGAGCCATTCCCAAATAAGCGGTTAAAAACAACAAAGGGATTATCCTCAAAGTTAACTTGCTGCCCTCCATCCCGAGAAATTGGCCCTTGTCCATTACTCTGCACACCTAAATTAATGTACCGATAAGGATTATTGGCACCCAGTATACGCCCCATATTGACATCAAAACTATCACCAGAATAACCACCATTAAATATCGTTGGCATGCGCCCATGCCCCGCACCCGAATGACTCATATTGCGAAGCCATAAGCAATCTTGCTTCACCGGCTCAAGACCTTCTGACATTTTAGGTAGA
>CALIUX010000289.1 GCA_938048505.1 uncultured Pseudomonadales bacterium | reverse complement strand
CCATATGGGCCTTATGCAAAGCAATTAGGCCCTGCTCACCGTAAAGGCGAGCAATTCCACCAAAGCGTTGTTTGTAACCATCACTCATTAAGGGAGTTGTATTAACTGGGGTGTTTGTCATGGTTTTGTCGTATGAGTCGTTGGAAGGGATTGCTGGATGGATCTTAAGAAAGGCTTGGGCGGCTTTTTACGGTATTTTTACCTATCGTTCAAGCAAAGTCGACTGATTAAGCCTGTGTCCCTCGGTTACTCCTGTATTTGTCGGGGCTTAATTTTGATTTTTATAGGGTGAACCGTGAACCATGAGCTGTAGATTGAGCTGTTTAAAAAGTCTGTTCTATGAGCCTCAGTAATTCGCGTTTGTTAATGGGCTTGCTGATGACGGCATTCCCCCCGACTGTAAGTGCCTTTTTTTGAATGGTTTCAATATCTTTTGCTGTCAAAAAAATGATAGGCAATTCTTGAGGCGAGTGTGTTTGGCGGATTATCTTGCATGCTTCATAGCCATCCATTTCAGGCATCATAATGTCCATGATGATCAAATCAATATCGTTCCGAGATCGAACCAACTTGAGCGCTTCTTTCCCATTTAAGGCTTCAATCACATGGGCTGCGTGCTGCTTGAGTAGGCCTGTGAGTACAATTAGGTTAACCGGGTTATCATCTACAATAAGGATTGTGAGAGGATTATTACTCAGTTTGGGGGGAGGTGAAGCCTTTTCTATGTGGGCATTGAGAGGTGTATTGGTTGGTAAAGGCGTTGTACGCAGTGCAAAGCTAAAAGTGCTGCCTTCTCCTATGTTGGATTTAACGGACAATTCACTGCCGTGTAGCTTGATCAATTGTTGCGTGATACTCAGCCCAAGCCCTGTGCCTTCATAGTGACGCTTATCGTTGTGCTCGACTTGTGAAAACGATTCAAAGATATGCTGACGGTCTTCTTCTCGAATACCAATCCCTTGGTCTTGTATCGTAATTGTTGTTGTGCTTTCTTCCTGTGAAATATGCAGTGCAATCGTGCCTTGGTCGCTGTATTTTATGGCGTTACTCAACAGGTTGATCAGAACTTGTTGCAGCCGCCCCTCATCAGCAAAAACAGGGTGACATATTTCAGGAAGGTCTTGCTCCAATTGAATAGGCTTGTTACCTATAAGAGGCTTAACGAGCGAAAATGCAGTTTTTACAATAGGAACAAGATTGGTTGGTTTGAGTGTGAGAGCGATGTCACCGTGTTTTAGCTTGGCAGAGTCAAGGATATCGCTAACAAGGTGCGATAAGCGTTGCCCGCTGTCGGCAATCATATCGAAATGTTGCTCGTCTTCAGAATCCAAATGCTGTTTGAGTTTGACTTTGAGGTTTTCTGCAAGTCCAATAATACCATTGAGGGGCGTGCGGAGCTCGTGAGATGTATTAGCCAAAAAAGCATCTTTCATGGTGTTGAGTTTGAGTAGCTCGGCATTGACTGCTCGCTCATCCCGCAACTGAATTTGTTCTTTTTGGTAGCGTGAGAATAAATAAATTAAGAGAAAAGCAATCACTGCATATAGCGCATATGCCCAGTAAGTGCGCCAGAGCGGAGGTAAAATAGTGATGCTTAATTCTGTTGGGGTATCGGCCCATATCCCAGCCGTATTTTGCCCAACAACTTGGAATTGATACTCACCAGCGGGTAAGTTGGCATAGTTGGCCTGAGGAGTTTCAGTTGGTGGCCCCCATGATTTATCTAGGCCTTTTAGTCGGTAACGGTACCGTGCGCCATCTCGTTGACGAAAATCAAGGCTCGAAAAACGCAAAGTCAAAACCCGTTGGTCGTACCCTAATTTGATGCCTTTGGTATGGGTAATGGATTCTTTTAAGGGTGAGTTTTTTGTTGCGCTATTGACTTCATCATGAAAAATAAATAATTCAGTCAGTTGTACATTTAGCATCTCAGGTTGTACTAGTTCTTGAGGTCGAATAATGCTCAACCCACCAGTTGAGCCAAGATACATATTGCCATTTGCGTCAGTATACGAAGCATTGCGCGTGAATTGATTACTGATCATGCCTCGGCTGCTGGGCATAAGTGACAAAGCTTGTGTCGAGGGGTGGTAGATGGCGGTTCCTTCATCGGTTGTAATCCAAATATCCCCATACGTATCGCCGCGAATGCTCGCCACATTATTGGAAGGCAAGCCGTCTGCACGCGTCAATCGCTCGAATTGTGTGCGCTCGATATTCAATATACTCACGCCGCCCCCACGTGTGCCCACCCATAATTGTCGGGCACTATCTTCGTATAGCGTATTGATATTGTTATTGCTGAGGCTGTTATCGTCGTTAGGGTCATAATAATAATGACTCATACGTTCGGTGCCGTCATACATTCGATCTAATCCACTGCGTGTTCCAATCCAAATGTCGCCTCTGTGGTCGCGCGTTAAAGATTTGATGTAGGCATTGGATGTTTGGTATTCACTGGCTGGCAGTCCAACAGGCAGACTGCGAAATTGCTGTGAATCATAATCGAAGTAATTAAGACCCCCTGTTTCTGTTCCGATCCACAGGCCTTTTTTGTCGGGTAGCATGTTCCAAACGTAGGCACTATTGATGCTATCTGATGTGTTATTTGGCATAAAGTGCTTATGAGTTTTATCTGCGCTGATTCGGTGTACACCGCCTGACCATGTGCCTATCCATAAATCGCCATTTTCTTGTTCTTCTACAGCCAAAACAGGTTTGAGGGTTGGCGCTTTGGCCGATGCTTTTGTATCCCCCTGCGCTTGTTTTTGGTCGCTCGCTGTTTGGTCTTGGTGGTTGAGTGCCGGTAGCTTGAAGCGTTTATTGGTATGCTGCTGTGGGTTATACAGGTTTAGGCCTGCTTCGGTGCCAATCCACAAATGACCGCTTAGGCTTGGTTTAATCGTCAAAATGGAGGGGTGGTTTAAACTGTTGGGGTCATTGGTTCTGTGTGTTGCATGACGAATACTTTCGCTAGAACGGTCATGGTGACCAATACCAATAGGGTAAAAGCCTGCCCAGAGATCACCGCGCTCATCCTCCATTAGGCTGATGACGTCATCGCCCAATAAGCTGGTTGGGTCATAGGGATTATGTTTTAAGCGCACAAAAGTGTTGTTTTTCGGGTTAAACAGATTGAGTCCGCCATGGGCTGTTGCCACCCATAAGCGCTTTTCATGATCGATTAGCAACTGCCAGACAGTATTGCTACCTAAGCTTGTGGGGTCATCTTCATCATGTTGAAAAATATCAAAATCAGTGCCTTCATGTTCTAAGCGTGCAATACCGCCACCAAATGTTCCGACCCATAAAGCACCGCCGCCATCACGCAAAATAGACATAACATTATTATGGGGTAGGCCAGTTTTGGTTGTGGCTTTGATTACGGCCTTGGGGGAAGAGGTGAGTGAGGCTTGGTGCTGCGTCGCATCCGCCACAAAATACGTGCGGCTATGATCTTGGGTATTCAGCTTGATTAAGCCTGCATCGGTTGTTCCTAGCCAAAGAATATTATTGTCATCGGGGTAAATGGTTGAAATACCCGAATCAGGCAGGTGGTAAGGCGGA
>CALIUX010000288.1 GCA_938048505.1 uncultured Pseudomonadales bacterium | reverse complement strand
ATGGCTTTTTTGCCTGATAAATACGCGCCTGTTAGGGAATCTTTGCTTTTCTTTATTTGTGCGAGTGACCCCTGAGCAATAATTTCTCCACCATGAACCCCTGCACCGGGGCCTACATCCACAATGTAATCCGCTTGGCGTATGGCGTCTTCATCATGCTCCACAACAATGACGGTATTACCTAAGTCACGCAAGTGCGTTAACGTATTTAATAGGCGGTCATTGTCTCTTTGGTGTAAACCAATTGAGGGTTCATCAAGGATATACATGACACCCACTAAGCCCGCACCAATTTGACTGGCAAGACGAATGCGTTGGGCCTCGCCACCTGATAGTGTATCGGCGCTGCGGTTTAAGGTTAAATAATTGAGCCCAACATCCACTAAAAACTTAAAGCGATCACGCAGCTCTTTAAGTACCTTGTCGGCAATTTTGGCCTGTGCACCTTTAAATTTCAATTTGCAAAAATAATGATGGGCCTCGCCAACGGGCATGTCGGTTACGCTGGATAAGTCGCGGTTATCCACAAAAACATTGCGCGCTTCTTTACGTAGGCGGGCGCCGCTGCAATCGGGGCACGTTTGTGTGGATAAAAATTTGCTTAATTCTTCGCGTACAGAATTAGACTCGGTATCACGCAGGCGCCGTTCTAAATTGGGAATAACCCCTTCAAAGCTATGACTTCTGCGGTAAACATCACCACGGTCATTGACATAATTAAATTCGATAACTTCATCCCCTGAACCATATAACACGACCTTTTTCTGTTTGGCAGTGAGTTTGTTCCAAGGTTTATCCACATCAAACCCAAAATGCTCCGCGAGTGATGTGAGCATATGGAAGTAATAAAGATTACGCTTATCCCAGCTTTTAACGGCGCCATCGGCGAGTGAAATTTTTGGGTTGAGTACAATGCGGTCTTCAGCAAAAAACTGCTTTACGCCTAAGCCGTCGCAGGTTGGGCAAGCGCCTGCAGGGTTATTAAATGAGAATAGGCGGGGTTCAAGCTCAACAATGGAGTAGTCGCAATGTGGACAAGCATGTTTTGCTGAAAAAACTTGCTCACTTAGTTCGCCTTCATCCATTGGTGCGATGATGGCAATGTTGTCAGCTAGTCGCAGGGCGGTTTCAAAGCTTTCTGCCAAGCGTTGCTTCAGGTCATCACGTACTTTAAAGCGGTCAATGACCACTTCAATAGTATGCTTTTTACGCTTATCGAGTACGGGTGTATCGTCTAAGTCTGTTACCACGCCGTCAATGCGGGCCCTCACAAAACCATCGCGAATAAGCCCCTGCAGTACATGATGGTGCTCACCTTTTCGCTCGCGCACAACCGGTGCCAGCAGCATGAGCTTTGTACCTTCGGTCATTGCTAAAACGGTATCGACCATCTGGGAAACTGTTTGTGCCGCTAAGGGTACTTCATGAATGGGGCAGCGCGGCTCGCCTACGCGCGCAAAAAGTAGGCGCAGGTAGTCATAAATTTCGGTAATGGTGCCAACAGTTGAGCGTGGATTATGTGATGTAGACTTCTGTTCGATAGAAATGGCAGGGCTAAGACCCTCAATATGATCAACGTCGGGCTTTTCCATCATTGAGAGGAATTGCCGAGCATAGGTTGAAAGCGATTCAACATAGCGCCTTTGCCCTTCGGCATAGAGCGTATCAAAAGCCAATGAGGACTTCCCTGAGCCAGAAAGACCGGTGATGACAATGAGTTTGTCGCGGGGGAGCTCTAAGTCAATATTTTTGAGGTTATGGGTGCGAGCACCCTGAACAGTAATCTTATCCACAAGCGTTGGCGCCCATTAATAGTAAGTATCAATAGTAACAGATTGATAGCAATAGATTGATAGTAGTAGATTGTTTTCAAGAGTATTTGTACGGTTATTAAACCATTATATATGACTGTATGAATATACAGAACTGCCTTGTTAAAAAATGCCGTTTTTAGTGTGGCGATATTGCACAAAGATAATTCTAACGGTTGGCTTGTACTGAGCATATTTTATCTGAAAGGCATGCTTGATCAGTAGGCTTTATAAGAGGCAAAAAAAACGGCGCACTAGGCGCCGTCTTATTTTTGTTTTTTTATAGGGTGTCTATATCGCTAACCCAGTTGTTTGCTTCTAAGCGGTTGCGTACGCCAATTTTTTTATACACGTTGTAAAGGTGACTCTTTACGGTGTGCTCGCTCACTTCAAGCGCTTTAGCAATGTCTGAATTCGTTGCGCCGCCTTTAATGAGCTTGAGTATTTGGCGTTCACGTTTTGTGAGCTTGATCTCAAGTTTTTGTGCATTAGGCGCGCGTCGGTTCTTCTGTAGAAAGTGATGCAGTAAGCGGCGCGGTACCCAGTACTCACCGGATAAAAGCGATTGCAGGCCACGCGTTAGTTGATCTTGATCAGTATCATCAAAGAAAACGCCCACAATGCATGGCCAGTCGAGCAGCTCTTCGTGTTCACTGTGCTGTTCGGCATTTAATAACACTGCACGCAGTTCAGAAGTATGGTTTTGAATGCCATTTACCAGCTCTTGTAGTTCTGTCAGGCTACGGCCTTGGCAGTCCACAATGACGAGTGTGGTGTGGGTTATTTGCTGAGAATACTCTGTTTCAACAGTGCAGGGCAGTTTTGTTTGTTGGCTAATCAAATTAGATAACAAGCCTGTCTGCAAGTTGTTCACAGGTGAAAACAGGGTGATACCTTCAACGGTCACGTTTGGCTCCATCATGTTAATAGTATCGTCCGTGCTGTTGGCTGCTTTAAGTGTTGGAACATGTTGTGATGTTGCACCTTGCACTGATAGGGTCGAGATAGAGGTGTCGGCAGGGGATAAGTCGCTGACACTAACGTCTTTGATGGTCACAGTATTAGCCTTGGTTGGGTGTACTCGCAAATGCGTTGACTACGAATCGAATGGCGGTCGGCCGATTCAGTCCTGTCTGTGCTACTTATTGTAACCGAAACGCAAGGGGGTAACTAGCTTCCAATAAGATGACTTCGTCGCGAATAATGATGTTAAATCTTCTTTTTACCCGAATTGGGCCGTATCTTCGCCGCAAAATGTCAGCTTGAGGCTTTAGGCAAGTCCATCGCACTGCTAGAATCGCCCATCGTCTGAATCCTCTTGGAGTGCTTGTGTCCAGCGCTAACCCTATTTCTGAAATGCGTGTTGTTGGTTCGCTCGCATTGTTATACGTTTTCCGCATGCTTGGCCTGTTTATGGTCTTCCCTGTCATGATGCTCTATGGCAGAGACTATATTGGCCAAACGCCCTTCTTGTTAGGGGCGGCTTTAGGCATCTATGGTCTTACCCAGGCGGTCTTCCAAATTCCGCTCGGATTACTCTCTGATATTTGGGGGCGCAAGCCGGTTATCTTTATTGGGCTGGTGGTATTTGTGATCGGTAGTGCGGTTGCGGCTTTATCGGATAGTGTTTGGGGCTTGATGATTGGCCGAGCGTTGCAAGGTGCCGGTGCTATTGCCAGTGCCGTTCTGGCGCTGGTTGGTGACCTGACCAGCGAGCAAAATCGAACCCGCGCCATGGCAATTATTGGTGCTTCTATTGGCTTATCTTTTGCAGTTGCCATGTTTGTTGGGCCAATGCTGGCGGCACTAGGTGGCTTGAGTGCGATCTTTTGGGTTGCCACGGCTTTAGCCGGGCTGGGTATTATTATTCTGTGGGCTATTGTGCCCAACCCTCCTGCCTATCGCTCCCAAGGGTCTGAAGGCTTAGCTATTCCGGCACTGTTTGGTCGTGCTTTAAAGAACGTGCACTTGCTACGGCTCAATTTGGCCATTTTTGTATTGCACCTCGTTTTAACTGCTACCTTTGTTGCCGCACCTTTGGTGCTGGAGTCATCGGGCGTCAACAGTGATAAGCATTGGCACTATTACTTACCAGTTATGTTGCTGGCTTTTGTGGCGATGGTGCCTTTCATGTACGTTGCTGAGCGTAAGCGTAAAGTGAAAGGGGTGTTACTCTTAGCGATTGCATTGCTGATCGCCAGCTTGGTCGCTTTGGCGATTGTACAAGGCCTCTCTGCTTGGTGGGTGAGTGCAGTCTTTATCTTCTTTACTGCCTTTAACTTGTTGGAAGCGACGCTTCCTTCTTGGCTAAGCAAGCAGGCGCCAGCAGGTAGTAAAGGAACCGCTATGGGCGTGTATTCAACTTGCCAATTCTTGGGCGCATCATTGGGTGGGTTTATTGGCGGCTATCTTGTTGAATTTGTAGGGGTTGCAGAGGTTTTCTGGTTTGCTGCGGCGTGTTGTGCCGTATGGTTTATGGTTGCTCTCTTTATGTTACCGCCACCTTACCTTAAGTCGCTTTCTATCCCTCTAGACAAAGCGGTATCCACCCCTCTCATGATGACATCTGTAGCCGGCGTGGTAGAGTGCGCATGGGTTGCTGAACAGCAGCTATTATATTTGAAGGTTGATGATTCGTTTAACCAACAAAACTTAGATGATTATTTGCAGAGCTTGTAATTTAGACAAGCTAAAGACTGATAACGAATTAGAGAAAAGATAGAGGATTCATTGTGGCCAAGGGCATCAATAAAGTTATTTTAGTCGGTAATCTCGGGCAAGACCCCGAAGTCCGTTACTCTCAAGCAGGTGCTGCGATTACCAATATTAGTATTGCAACCACTGATAGCTGGACCGATAAGCAAAGCGGTCAGCGACAAGACAGAACTGAATGGCATCGTGTTGTCTTTTTTAATCGCTTAGCCGAAGTGGCAGGCGAATACTTGCGCAAGGGCAGCCAAGTGTACATTGAAGGCGCGCTACGCACGCGCAAATGGCAGGACCAACAAGGACAAGACAAATACACCACAGAAATTGTGGCGAGTGAAATGCAAATGCTAGGCAGCCGTGGCGATAATGCTGGCGGCGCGCCAATGGGTGGCGGTATGGGCGGCGGCTATAATCAGCCTGCGCAACCTAACTACGGCGCAGCTCAGCAGTCACAACAGCCCCAGCAACAAGGCGGGTATGGCCAGCCAGCGCCACAAAATGCACCGCCTCAGCAGCCAGCCTATTCTCAAAACCCTGCTCCACAGGCGCCACCGGCTCAGCCTCAAAGTGCACCGCCTCAGCCGGCACCAGCACCTAAGCCTAGTATGGATTCATTTGATGATGATATTCCGTTTTAGGCGTTACCTAAGAGTATCTTTGTAAATTAAATTCATTAAGCCTCTGTTTTACAGGGGCTTTTTTGATTATATCTCTTGAGAATAATGTAAAGAATATTCTTGCATGCTCTGTATTATGCCTTACCTCGGTGTTATGTAAAAAAATGGGGTGTGTTGTGGAGAGTGGGCAAAAAACATTGTTATGCAGTCCAGCGAGCATTACTGCATACTTGTGGAGGGTTCCCGCTTATGGGGTTCATTATGCAGGTTCTGGTGATGATGCTACTTAACATGCCTATCGATTTTATTGAAACATTAATGTGTTATTGATTTTGAAATAATAAATACTAATTTAGTATCGAGTTACTTAGCGGTAACCCGAATTTTTTTGAGATTAAAATGAAGTTTATTTCAGTAGCAATTTTAGTATCTATGATATTTGTAATGTCGGCATGTGCTTCACTTCCTGATTATGAGACTTCGTCACCTTCAAGTATAAAAGTGATGACATTAATGGACCCGAATATAACTATTGTTGATGTGGGGTTCGAGGTCCCTCTAGTTGTTAAGAATGGTTGTTTAAACTCTATGGGAGCTCCTCTCATTTTAAGCCCTAGGTACGAAGTGCGTGAAAAAAATGGAGCTAATTATCTCTTCAAAGACAAATTAGCAGTCGCAAAGGTTGGAGAAAAAGTGTTGCTCGGAGGGTATTTTTCGACTGAGCCCAGTAAATATGTGGGCGATAATAGCCCTATATGCTCATCAGATCAGTACTTGATTACCGGTGGCGTAACTAGCCTTTAATCGGCAGCTAAGTCTTCACGCTTTATTGCCTTCCCGCCTAAGATGACCCAATCAATAGAGCCGTAAGCCGATGCGCTCTCAAGCGGGTTTTCTGTAAGAATCAGTAAGTCTGCGGTTTTGCCTATCTCGATGCTGCCAATCTTGTGTGACAGCTTAAGCAGCTTTGCGTTTTTAATGGTCAAACTTTGGAATAGAGCTAGAAGCGGAATATCTTGCTCTGCCCAACGGCTGATTTCTTCTTGCCCGTTAAAGCCTGGAAATTGAGTGTAAAGCGGTCCGCTCGGTGTATCTGAGCCAAAATACAGATCCGCTTTTGCTTTGTGAAGTGCCCGTAAGTGCGTTTGCACAGTCTGAAGCGCAGTGTTGTAGCCCTTCTTTGCGGCTAGAGAACGCTTAGCTTTGGGTATTGCTCCCAAGTTTTTGGCTAACTTCTCTGCAAACCATTGCCCCTCGGTTGATTGATACCATTTTATGAGTGAAGGAGGCATCACTTTTTTGAGTAGAGGATTATCAAAGAATGCTGAGTTCAATATTTCAAGCTCGCCAAAAAGGACTTGAATTGTTGGGTGTACCCCTAAGCCTGCATTGGCTGTCTTTTTAGCTATTTGATGTATTGCTTGTGTAGGGTTATCTGAATGGCCGGTGTTCCAAATACCATGTACCAGCAAGTCAGCGCCGGTTTGTAGTGCAAATTCATGAGACTCTACTGAGGTGCCATGAATATAAACAGGTAAACTTTTTTTATGTGCCTCAGTGACAAGCTCGCGCATCATGGGAACCGAAGGGACCGGTAAATTTTTAAGTGACCCAAAGCCCTTATCGTAAAAAGCTTTAATGCATATAGCGTTAGTACGAGCAATATCCGCTACTAGTGGCTGGGTCTTATGGCTTTGGCTATCTGGTGTTTGTTTCATCAACAGCGCCTGGCGAGGATCAAAAAGGTAAAAAGTGGCAGCGGGGTGCGAAAGCTGCCCTTCTGAAGGTTGCCATGCTAACGGGTAGCCACCTGGAATCGGCACACCCGAGCAATGATACGCCTTGGGTGCAATAGGCTGCTGGTTCCATTCGTTTATTTGCTCATCGCTACTGAATAAATCAAGAAGCGTGGTGAATCCAAAATAAAGATAGCTGCGCGGTATTTGCCGCAGTGCTGCTTGGCGC
>CALIUX010000287.1 GCA_938048505.1 uncultured Pseudomonadales bacterium | reverse complement strand
GTCCGCCGCTCTACTTGTTCCGAAGAACTTTCGCGCTCGACTTGCATGTGTTAGGCCTGCCGCCAGCGTTCAATCTGAGCCATGATCAAACTCTTCAGTTTAAAAATAGCGAATTCTTCAGCCAATCATCTGTCAGTAAACTAACAAACAATCGCCAAGATGAATTCAAATCTTTGAACACAAGCTTTTCTTTACATTAACCATCTAGATAAATCCAAATAATCAATGCCAATTACTGTATGAATTGCGAGTCACTTATGTGTATAGTCTTTGTCAAAATTAACCATTCAAACTACCTCAATAAAGAAGCAATTTAAACAATCAACATGACTGCCTAAACTCACACAAGCGCCCACACGCTTTGCTTGATCCTAATTTTTAAATAACGAAGTGAAGGAAAACTTCACTTTTGGTTTTGGCCTTCGCCCTAACCGAGGACGCGCATTATAGGGAAGTCACAGACGCATGCAAGCGTTTTTTTACTTTTTTATTTCTGCTCGATCAATTGATACTTTTTCTTACCCAGCTTAAGCAGGAAAAAGCGGCTAAAAAGCGCATCATCAGAAGGGAAGACCAAGCCAAGATTAGCATTCATTGCTGAATCGATAGGACGACCATTCACCACTACCGCCTTACGCCCCAACGCATCTTTAACCTGCTTGCCTGACGAAACAAGACCCGACTCAACCAATAGCGTTGTCAGCGTCACCCCCTCAATATCAGCGGGCAACTGCATATAAGGTAGGCCATCCAACTTAAGCTGCTCAAAATCATCTTCTGATAGCGCATCGGCACTCCCAGAAAACAAAGCCTGCGTAATACGCTTAGCAGCTTGCAAGCCATCAATCCCATGCACCAACTGCGTCACTTCATCAGCCAATACGCCCTGCGCCGCAGGACGCCCCTGCGCCTGCGCATCGTCCTTCTCGATTTCATCGATACGAGAAACAGGAAGAAAAGTGAAATACTTTAAAAACTTATAAACATCCGCATCAGCAACATTTAACCAAAATTGATAAAAGGCATAAGGGGACGTTTTTGCAGGATCGAGCCAAATAGTGCCCGATTCAGTTTTACCAAACTTTGTACCGTCCGATTTTGTCACCAACGGCAGGGTCAAACCAAATACTTGGCCACCATGTAAACGGCGCGCCAAATCGATACCGCCAGTGATATTACCCCACTGATCAGAACCGCCAATCTGCAAAGTGCAGCCATATTTCTTATAGAGCTCGGCAAAATCATAAGATTGTAGGAGCATGTAGGTGAATTCAGTATAAGAGATCCCTGCACCTTCACGATCTAAACGCTGCTTAACGGACTCTTTATTGATCATATTATTAACGGAGAAATGTTTACCTACATCTCGCAAGAAATCCAACATGCTGAGGCCACCAACCCAATCCAGGTTGTTAACGACTTCAGCACTAGTGGATTGATGATCAAAAGAAATGAATTGTGAAACTTGCTTGCGCAGCTTGCTCACCCAATCAGCCACAACATCGGGCGTATTCAGCTTACGCTCTTGCGCTTTAAAACTGGGATCGCCAATCAATCCTGTTGCACCGCCAACCAGTGCTACCGGTTTATGGCCCGCATCTTGAAAACGCTTTAATGTAATGAGTGGCACCAAGCTTCCTATATGTAAGCTATCGGCTGTTGGGTCAAAGCCACAATAGAGTACTCTCGACTCATCAAGATGCTGTACCAACAACTCTTCATTTGTTGCTTGGGCAACAAGCCCCCTTGCTTTAAGGTCATCCAACAATTCTGCATTAGCCGACATATCACCACACCTAACTTAATCTTTAATTGGCTGTTTTAAAAAGGGGCAACAATACCGAAACCCCGACCAAAAACAAGACACATCACTCGCATATGATCTTTTTTTAAATTTAAACGTCACAACTATGCTGCTATTGCCTATATTTTTTGATATAACACACAACATTAATACTTTATTTACTGTACCTGAATGATGAATAACAACACTATCAATTCTTTAAAAGAATTCTTGTCCAGCTTACCCCGCCCTCACCGACTGGGTATTGCTGCATTATCGGGTATCTTATTGCTGCTGCTTGTCTTGCAAGATAACGCTAGAAATGAAGACGGCTCATTTGATCTTTCGCAAGCCAGCCTTGTTGCATCAGCCGAAGCGGCAACATCTCCCAAGACAACCATGGCGCCTATAGCAACAAAGCAATACCTGGCACGCAATGCAGAAAATCACGAGCCCAACATTTTTGTTTCAGCACCCCAGCAAAAACTTGCTTATCAAAAAATTCAAGCATCACCAACACCACTAAGTGACCAAGGGGTCGCAGGTAAAGAAAGCGCACCTCAAGAAAAAAAGACTCAGATAAAAGGGATTTCAACTGCTCCTCTCACAACAACACCGATATCCGCCACACCCAAAGCACCCGATCCAGTAGTACCAGCAACGCCTGTTGATACTCACCAATACAAAACAGTTGAGATAAAAAGTGGCGACACGCTGGCCGCGGCATTCAAAAAAGCCGGTATTGGGCACAAGCAAATGTACAATTTGCTCAATGGCCACAAGAAAGCAAAGGCACTTGCCAAAATTCATCCAGGCAACAAACTTACTTTCAAATCGGACGCAGCAGGGCAATTGGTAGAGTTGCAGCACATTGAAACGCCACTCAAAAAGCACATATTCACCCGTACTGAAAAAGGCTATAAGCACAACAGAATAGAAAGAAGCCCTGAAGTAAAGCTAGTGCATACACACGGCACCATCAACCTATCCCTCTACGGCGCAGCCAAAAAAGCTAAATTAGAAGATAGACTGATTATGGAGCTCGCTAAGATTTTTGGATGGGATATCGATTTTGCATTAGACATACGCAAAGGCGATCAAATCAAAGTTGTTTACGAAGAGCTTTACCTCGATGGAGAAAAACTTGGTAATGGCAATATAGTAGCAGCAGAGTTTATCAACCAGGGCGAGGCGTTCCGCGCAGTACGCTATACACATACTGACGGCCAAACACACTACTACACCCCTGACGGCAAAAGCATGCGCAAAGCCTTTTTGCGTGCGCCGGTTGATTTTCGACGCATTAGCGATAACTTCAACCCTCGCCGTCTGCACCCTGTAACCAAAACAGTCAAACCGCATAGGGGAATTGACTATGCAGCCAAAACTGGCACACCCGTTTGGTCATCGGGTGACGGCAAGGTCATCAGAGCGGGTTACAGTAAATACAATGGCAATTATGTTGTGATTCAACACGGCGGGAATATCCAAACGAAATACCTGCACCTCCATAAACGCAAAGTCAAAACCGGCCAGCGCGTAAAGCAAAAACAAATCATTGGTACCGTGGGCTCAACAGGACTTTCAACTGGCCCGCATCTTCACTATGAATTTTTGCTCAACGGGGTACACCGCAACCCGCGTACCATCGTACAAAAACTGCCTAAAGCGCAAGCCATTGCCAAAAACGAAAAGACACGTTTTCTACAACAAACAAAGCAACAAGTTGCCTTATTGGATCAGAAACCAGGATCACAGGTTGCCAAAAAGAAAAGTGCCAGCATCACACCTGACACCGTGGCTTTGTAGCGCAATCGACTCTTTCATCAAAGCCCATTCGACCATTGTCGCAATATAATAATGAGTAAAAACCTCTTTATTGGGCTAATGTCGGGCACAAGTGTTGATGCAATTGATGCTGCATTAGTCGATTTTAACGAAACAGAAACAGGCAAGCCCAACCTCATTGGTCATTACAGCCAGCCATTCACGGCATCGATGCAAGATAGAATTGCAAGCCTGTTTTTACCAAGTGATAACGAAATTGATAGGATGGGGGCGCTATCACAGGAGCTTGGCAGTCTTTATTCTGACTGTGTTGCATCCCTTCTCTCTCAAACAGGCATTATACCCAATGATATTGTCGCAATAGGCTGTCATGGGCAAACCGTACGCCACAGACCCAACAAGCAATACCCATTTACTTGTCAAATTGGTGATGCGAGCACCCTCGCCATTCGAACAGGCATACCCGTTATACATCAATTCAGGCAGGCCGATATTGCACTAGGCGGGCAAGGTGCGCCACTGGTGCCGCCCTTTCATCAATATTGGTTTCAGTCCGCAACGCAAAATACATGCATCGTCAATATTGGTGGCATCAGCAATATCACGCACTTACCCGCTAGCAGCACTACAAATAGCAACAATACAAGCGGCAACAATATAATTAGTAACAGCATAAATAACACAGCAGTAAGTAGTACGGCTGTAAATAGCACAGAAGTAAAAGGTTGGGATACTGGGCCAGGCAATGGATTAATGGACGCCTGGTGCCTAAAGCACACGGGGAAGCCCTACGATAGCGGAGGTGATTGGGCTCGCACAGGCAGCATAATCGAACCTCTATTAAATCGGCTATTAGAGCATCCTTACTTTAGTAAGCTACCACCCAAGAGCACTGGCAAAGAAGAATTTTCGCTATCATGGCTTGAAGTGCTACTCAATAATACGCAGTACCCAAACCAAGATGTCCAACGCACACTACTAGAGCTAACGGCACAAAGTCTCTGCCATGATATTCTTATGCTAACCCCCAGAGT
>CALIUX010000286.1 GCA_938048505.1 uncultured Pseudomonadales bacterium | reverse complement strand
CACCCGACAACCCGCTATTTGCCGTAGAGTCAGCCGAGGCCTGTACGTTGCACCTTGCCAATGGTCAGCGGGTAATTGATGGCATGTCATCGTGGTGGAGCACCATACACGGCTACAACCACCCGACGCTCAATGCGGCTGTTTCTGAGCAACTTTCCAAAATGGCGCATGTGATGTTCGGCGGACTCACACATGAGCCTGCTGTCAGGCTCGCCAAGCAACTGGTTGAGATGACACCCAAAGGGCTAGATCGCGTCTTTTTTGCGGATTCTGGCTCGATTGCGGTAGAAGTCGCCTGCAAGATGGCGCTGCAATACTGGATTGGGAAAAAGCAGCCAGAGAAAAGCCGCTTTCTGGCATTTGAAGGCGGCTATCATGGTGATACATTTGGCACCATGAGCGTCTGCGATCCCCATAATGGCATGCACGGTTTATTTGCAGGGAGGCTGGCAAACAATGACTTTTTACCCAGACCCTTACCAGTATTTGATACTAACATCACAACAAGTCGCTCAACGTGTACTCTCGAGGATCAACATACGCATCTTGGAGCACTCAAGAAACACATTCAGTCTAATGCCAAGCATTTAGCCGCGGTTATCATTGAACCCACTGTGCAAAATGCAGGCGGTATGTATTTTTACTCACCAGAATACTTAAAGCAGCTTAAAATACTTTGTGAAGAGTATGATGTTTTATTAATAGCCGATGAAATCGCAACCGGTTTTGGCCGCACGAGCAAGCTCTTTGGGTGCGATCATGCAGGCCTTTCACCAGACATCATGTGTTTAGGCAAAGCACTGACTGGCGGCTACATGACCTTAGCAGCCACATTATGCAGTGACGATATTGCCCAAACTATTAGCCAAAGCGAAGCCAGTGTCTTAATGCATGGACCAACATTTATGGGGAACCCACTGGCCTGTGCCGCCGCTAACGCTAGCCTTTCAATCCTTAAAGAAGGGCACTGGTCAAAGCAAGTCTCGGGTATCGAGCAGCAATTAAAAGAACAACTCACTGCACTCAAAGACCATGAAGCCGTTGCAGACACCCGCGTACTGGGCGCCATTGGTGTGATTGAGCTTAAACAAGCAGTTGAGATGAAAACACTACAGCCCTTTATTGTTGAACAGGGTATTTGGCTACGCCCTTTTGGCAAGCTACTTTACACGATGCCGCCCTATATCATTCGGCCAGAAGAGCTCCAAAAAATAACCCAAGGCATGGCTGCTTGTTTAGATTTTCATATGACCAGCTAAGCTTATTTCAGCCATAAAAAAACCTGCGTTAAAGCAGGTTTTTTTATGGCTGAAAGGCATTATTCAAGAATCAGGCCCTCATCGCAAAGCAGCATAATCGATACTAATCCACCTGCACAGGAATGGTATTCGTCGTGCGCTCAACCGCGTTACCCTCTGCCAAATAGACCAACTTGGGGGCATGATCAGCCAAGTCTGCTTCTGCATACTGGCCATAAGCGGCAATAATCACACGATCACCCACCTGCACTCTTCGTGCAGCAGCGCCATTCATTGAAATAGTTTTTGAGCCCGCTTCAGCAAGGATTACGTAGGTACTAAAACGCTCACCATTATCAACATTATAGATATCGATCTTTTCAAACTCACGTAAACCCGCCAATTTGACTAAATCACTATCAATGGCGCAAGAACCGTCATACCACAGCTCAGCCTGTGTCACGCGGGCCATATGTAACTTGCCTTTTAACAGCGTAGAGTACATAACATCTTTCTCTCTTTCATTCGGTATAAAGCACTCAGTGCCATTGTGCTGCATTATATATCAGTGGTATTCAATGAGCGATGCATCTTGAGCGGGTTCCAGCGATTGTCATCACTAAACCGGTTCATATTACGACGATAAAGTCACACTCACATTATCAATCAGGCGGGCTGACTCGGTATACATCGCACCCAAAATGGTCAAATTCACATCATCAACTGCGGCAGGCTGCAATTGATGGCTTTCACAGATGGTGATGTAATCAGGTTTAAAACCTGCAGCGATAATCTGTTTTTCTGCGGCTTTTTCAAGTGCTAAAAAGTCTTTGCTGCCACCGCGTAACGCTTCAGCAATATCGTTAAGAGAGCGGTTTAGCTGGTTAGCCTTGGGGCGCTCTTGTTCTGTAATAAAACCATTGCGCGAGCTCATTGCTAGGCCATCTGCCTCACGGACAATGTCACCCGCAACAACCTGCACAGGTAAGCATAAGTCTTCAACCATGCGACGGATAATGGCAAGCTGTTGGTAGTCTTTTACACCAAACACAGCAAGGTTTGGCTGGACTATATTAAACAACTTTGTGACAACGGTTGTCACACCATCAAAGTGACCGGGGCGACTGGCACCACATAAAACATTGGCCATGCTCGGTACAATCACCTTAGCTTGCTCATCCATACCGTTAGGGTAGATTTCATGCTCATCAGGGCAAAAAAGATAGTCACAATCCACCGCGGCTAGCTTTTCAGAATCTGCTTTGAGCGTACGCGGGTAACGATCCCAATCTTCGTTAAGGCCAAACTGCAAACGATTCACAAAAATGCTGGCCACAACAACATCACATAATGCTTTCGCCTGTTCGACCAACGCAATATGCGCTTTGTGTAAGTTACCCATTGTGGGCACAAAACCAATCGTTTTGCCTTGCTCACGATGTACATTTAATGCTTCACGCAGGGAGTCAATGTGATGAAAGTTCTGCATAATAATTATTCACTTAACATTCTAGCTAGGGCAAATACGCTTCGAGAAAAAAGCACTAAAAGAGGCATTGGATTGCATGATTGAGGTCAGCAAGCTCACTCACTAGTGCATATCATTTTCAAAGTATTCGGGCGCCAAGTTTTCAAAACGCGTAAATTTGCCCACAAAGGCTGCTCGGCAAGTACCGATTTCACCATTACGCTGCTTACCCACAATTAACTCTGCAATGCCTTTATCGGGGCTTTCTTCGTTGTAGTATTCATCGCGATAGATGAAGAGGATGACATCTGCATCCTGCTCGATCGCACCCGATTCACGCAAATCACTGTTCATGGGACGCTTATTCGGCCGCGATTCTACACTTCGATTCAACTGAGACAAAGCAATAACAGGACAATCGTATTCTTTGGCTAATGCTTTTAAAGAACGAGAGATTTCAGAAATCTCTTGTGTACGCCCGTCACTATTCCCGGCGACGTGCATGAGTTGGAGGTAATCCAGCATGATCACGCCTGGGTTTCCGTGTTCTCGTACAATGCGTTTGACGCGTGCCCGCACATCATTCGGTGTGAGACCTGGCGTATCATCAATAAACAGCAATTTATCTTTTAGCTTACGCGCAGCCGCTTCAAGTTTAGGCCAATCATCTTCCAGCAATTTACCGTTACGAATACGGCCTTGGTCAATACGTCCAATAGATGAAAGCATACGCATGACAAGCGAATCAGAAGGCATCTCCATACTGAAGATGAGCGTTGGCTTTTCTTGTGTCATTAACGCTGACTCAACAAAGTTGAGTGCAAGGGCCGTTTTCCCCATTGAGGGTCTGGCAGCCAAAATAATCAGCTCACCTGGCTGCCAACCAGCAGTCCGCTCATCAAGGTCAGTCAATCCGGTTGAGATGCCCGTTAAGTCACTGTCGGAGCGAAAAAGCTTATCAATCTTTGAAACGGTTGATTTTAAGAGAGAATTAACGCCTTCGAAGCCGCCTTCTTTAGGGCGGTCTTCTGCAATTTCGAGTAATCTTTTTTCAGCTAGTTGGAGTAGCTCATCAGAGCCTAATTCACCCGGGCTATAACTGGCTTGGCTAATATCACCTGCCGCAACAATCAGCTGTCTAAGGGTTGAGCGTTCTCGCACAATACGAGCGTAAGCACCAACATTAGCCGAACCGGCAACACTGCTCGCCAAGTCAGCGAGATACGCTAATCCACCTACCGCATCCAGCACTTCGCGGCGCTGTAGCTCCTCTGAAACGGTAATAACGTCAATGGGTTGGTCTTGTTCGGAAAGGTGCAGCATCGCCGCAAACATTTTTTTATGGCTCGATGCATAAAAATCGCCTTCTGAAACCACCTCACAAACCGCATCAAAAACCGAGGGGTCAACCATTAACCCACCCAGCACTGAACGCTCAGCCTCTATTGAATTCGGCAAAGTCGAGGCAGGCTTCGTTTCAGTTGCGCCACCATCGTAATAGTAATCAGGGTAATCGGGGTCGGTATCAGCCATATTGCGTCATCATATAAGGTGCAAACAAAAAGAAAGCAGCAGGATAAAATTAACAGCTATAAAATCAACAGATATAAAAAAAGCATGAGCGGATTATCTCCACTCATGCTTTTTTGTAAAGGCAGTATTAAAGAAGCTTATTCAGCTTCGATAACTAACTTAACGATTTGGATCACGTCAACGTGCAATTGAACATTGATGTCAAACTCGCCAGTCTCACGCAAAGTACCTTCTGGTAACTTCACTTCAGACTTCGCAACTTTTACACCAGCAGCTGTAATAGCTTCTGCAATGTCACGTGCGCCAATTGAACCAAACAGTTTACCTTCATCGCCTGCATTGGCTTTGATGGTTACAATGAGTTCTTCAAGCTGTCCGGCACGAGCATTAGCTGAAACGAGTTTATCGCTCGCTGCTGCTTCAAGCTCTTGGCGGCGTGCTTCAAACTGTGCAACGTTAGTCGCAGTAGCAGTAATCGCCTTACCTTGGGGTAACAAGTAGTTACGGCCAAAACCAGACTTAACATTGACCTTATCACCAACAGTGCCAAGGCGACCAACTTTCTCAAGTAGAATAACTTCCATCTGGCGACCCCTTATTCGTGGCTGTCAGTGTAAGGCAATAAAGCAATGTAACGCGCACGCTTAACAGCAGTTGCTAATTGACGCTGATACTTTGCTTTGGTGCCAGTGATACGGCTAGGAACGATCTTGCCGGTTTCAGTGATGTATGCTTTAAGAGTCTCAAGATCTTTATAATCGATCTGATCAACGCCTTCAGCGGTAAAACGGCAAAACTTACGACGACGGAAAAAACGAGCCATGATTACTTCTCCTCAGCCTGTGCTTCTTCACCGTTGCCACCTTCGGTCGCTTCGGTCGCTTCAGTATTTTCAGTGCGTGAGGCCGCTTCTTCTTGACGACGCTCAACACGCTGCTTACGCTCACGGCTTTCATTTTCCGCTTTCATGATATGTGATTCGCCAGTAACAGCTTCATCCATACGCACAACCATGCTACGTAATACAGCATCGTTGTAACGGAAAGTGGTTGTAAGCTCTTCAAGCACTTCATCAGTACATTCAACGTTCAAGAGAACGTAATGTGCTTTATGAATCTTGTTAATAGAGTAAGCAAGCTGACGACGACCCCAGTCTTCGTAGCGATGAACCGCACCACCTGCATCGGTTATAGACGCTGAATAGCGCTCAACCATACTAGGTACCTGCTCTGACTGATCAGGGTGGACCAGAAACACAATTTCGTAATGACGCATTATAAGCTCCTTACGGGTTAAGCTTCCCACTAAACGCGGTGAAGCAAGGAGAACCACCGTTTAAATAGCATTAATTTAAAACACAATTGATGCGATAACGATGGAATCGGGGCGCGGATTCTATAAGACTCAAGCCAAATCCGCAAGATAAAACCACAAAAAAGGCCTTAGCTATTGCTAAGGCCTTTTGGAGAAAGCACTAACAGGGGCTAATTACAGCCTATGGGTGAATCAGAGACAACAAGATTGTCAAAGCTGGCTGTAAGCCCTGCGCTCCCACCAATACCAATATGCACTTCAGTTACATTTGGCACAAACACTCCTCCATAA
>CALIUX010000285.1 GCA_938048505.1 uncultured Pseudomonadales bacterium | reverse complement strand
TGAATGGCTGACATCAGAGCAGCATCATGAGTATGTGTACTGTGATGCATCGCGTAATATTTATCGCAAATTATTACTGCAGGCTAACCGTATTGTCGGCATTGTATTTTTTGGTGATGTGCGAGACGGGCAATACTTTTTCGATTTGATGCAAAACCAAATTGAAGTGGCGCACTGCATGCCCCAACTATTAATGGGGCGGGCTTTTTATACTGCTGATTTGCCCATTACCCAAGCCGCTTGTGCGTAGTGCATTGCACATTAAATTTTTTAAATACTGACTTTAAATACTGACTTTAAATACTACAGATACAGGATTGTCCATGTCATCGCTGATTAATGCTATACAGCCCGTTACACAACAAACTACTTGCTGCTATTGCGGTGTTGGGTGTGGTGTGACGGCGACAGTTGAAAATAATCAGGTGACAACCGTCAAGGGCCGTGAGGATCACCCTGCTAACCTGGGCCGTTTATGCGTAAAAGGATCTGCATTACACCAAACGCAACAGTCGCCCGATCGGTTATTAAAACCGCATTTGCATGGCAAAGAAGTGAGTTGGGATGAGGCGCTTGATTATAGCGCGCAAAAATTTAACGATATTGTTGCAGAGCACGGTCCAGATGCCGTTGCGTTTTATCTCAGCGGTCAATTATTGACTGAAGATTATTATGTCGCCAATAAGCTGATTAAAGGTTTTATTGGTACGGCTAATGTCGATACGAATAGCCGTTTGTGTATGGCCAGTGCGGTTGTTGCGCATAAAAGAGCCTTTGGTAACGATGCCGTACCCGGTTCCTATACCGATTTAGAAAAAACGGATTTACTTCTGATTACCGGCTCTAATTTAGCGTTTGCTCACCCAGTCTTATTCCAGCGTATTGCTAAGGCTAAAGAGCAGCGGCCCGAAATGAAGATTGTGGTATTGGACCCGCGACGCACCGCGACATGTGATATTGCCGATGTGCATTTACCTTTGGCACCTGGTAGTGATGCCTTCTTTTTTAATGGCTTATTAACCTATCTTTCTCAACATGACGCCCTTGATCAAGACTACATTCAAGCCCATACAGAAGGATTTGATGCTGCATTAGAGGCTGCTCAAGAACAAGTGCCTGATGTTGCAACGGCTGCGCGTTTTTGTGACCTTGACCTCGATGAATTGAGTCAGGTTTACCAATGGTTTGCAACAACGCCTAAAGCAATAACGGCTTTTTCGATGGGGATTAACCAATCATCATCAGGGGTGGATAAAGGCAATGCGATTATTAATTGTCATTTGGCAACGGGCAAAATAGGCAAAGAAGGTGCGTGCCCTTTCTCTATTACAGGACAGCCCAATGCAATGGGTGGGCGTGAGGTCGGTGGCTTAGCGAATCAGCTTGCTGCGCATATGGGATTTGATAATCAAGCCGATATTGATCGTGTTGCTCACTTTTGGCAAGCACCTAACATGGCGCAAAAAGAAGGCGCTAAAGCGATTGATATGTTTAAAAAGGTTGCTGATGGTCAAATTAAAGCGATCTGGATTATGGCAACCAACCCAGTAGTGAGTGCCCCCGATGCAGACTTTGTTAAACAGGCATTAGAAAAATGTGAGCTAGTGATTGTTAGCGAAGCCATTGCCAATACCGATACAGCCAAAACAGCAGATGTGCTCTTGCCGGCCACAACTTGGAGCGAAAAGCACGGCACGGTTACCAATACGGAACGTTGTATATCGCTTCAAAAAGGCTTTTTGCCTAAGCCCGGTGAGGCAAAACATGATTGGGAAGCGCTGTGTTTGCTTGCCCAAAAAATGGGTTTTACAGAAGGGTTTAATTACCAGCATCAGGTTGAGATTTTCCGCGAACATGCACAGCTGTCTGCGTTAGATAATCCGCGTAAGCGTGCTTTTGATATTTCAGGCTTTGTTGATATTACGTTAGAAGAATACGAAAACTTACAGCCTATTCGGTGGCCTGTCACGAAACAAAGCCCAAAAGGAACCGATCGTTTATTTGAAGACGGATACTTTTTTACACCCAGTAATAAGGCAAAGCTTATTCCTATCACTGCGCGTTTAGCTGCCATGCGGCCACAGGCAGGTGAGGTGATTATGAATACTGGCCGTATTCGGGATCAATGGCATACCATGTCGCGCACGGGGACGTCGCCCAACTTACTGAGCCATACTGAAGAGCCTTACGTCGATATCCACAGCGATGATGCTGAAGCCTTAGGGTTAAAGGATAATCACTTGGTCGAGCTATCGAACCGGGGCGCTCGCTATATTGGCCGTGTAAAAATAAGTGCTGCGCAGCGTAAAGGTGAAGTATTTGTGCCAATGCATTGGAATGCTAAATATGCTTCGCATGGCCGAGCCGATGCGCTGGTCAATCCTGTTGCTGATCCTCTCTCTGGTCAACCTGAGTACAAGCAAGTCCCCGTTAAAATCCAACCCCATGCAACGTGTTGGACAGGGTTTTTAGTGTCTACACAAGATATTGAACCTAATGTAGATTACTGGGCAAAAATTACGGCTGAGACAGGTTACCGTTTTCGCTTAGCGTCTTCAGAAAAAGCAGACTTTGCCCAATGGCTAACAGCTCAATTCCCTGATGTGGAAGAGTGGCTTGAATTAACGGACAGCACCCAAACGTACTACCGTAGTGCAGGGCTTATTAGTGGCGAGCTAGTGGTTGTATTTAATGGCGCCAAGGGTAACGCAATGCCAAATGAAGGCCGGTGGCTAGATAAGCAATTGGCTCAGCCCATTGATGACGCAACACGCTACGCCATTTTAGCCGGCGGGCCAGGTGACGGTAGTGCAGATGAAGGCGCCATGATTTGTTCATGTTTCCAGGTGGGTGAAAATACGATTAAGCAAGCGATTAATGATGGTTGCCATACCAGCGCCGATTTAGGTCGTCAGCTCAATTGTGGTACTAACTGTGGCTCATGTGTGCCAGAACTCAATGCGTTGATTAAAAGCATGTTGTAGCGTCATATTTTGTAAAGGGATTAAAAAGGATGGGTATTCAAGATGAGCATGAAAAAAGGCTATTGGCTTGTTAGAGCAGATATTATTCACGCAGAACAATTTAAATGCTATGCCACTAAAACACCGGAGATAGTTAAGAAGTTTGGTGGGAAATTTCTGGTTCGAGCTGGTAAAACTACCCTGGCCGAAGGCAGTACACGTTCGAGAAATACAGT
>CALIUX010000284.1 GCA_938048505.1 uncultured Pseudomonadales bacterium | reverse complement strand
CCTCCACCTAGAGTATAGTAGCTATGTATTACCTAATGGCGTTGAGTGGGCTTAAATATTAAGCCAGTCGATTTTCACCCTTATTTTCTTCTTGATGAATGGTCACAGGCCACCCTGAAAATTGATTTTTGGGATCACCATCAGTGATATCAATTAAAAAACGATACGCCTCTAAAGTGTAAGTTAGCTTATTGGTATCAAATGTCACTACGCCAAAACCACTGCCTTTTTGATGCGCTCTTTGATAGCGATTTTCTTCGGTGGCCTCAATAGGGTTTGCAACGGCATAAACAAAGATTTTATTACCAAATGCATCTAAATATTCACCTGTATTGGGTAAGTGATGTTTAGGCCGATTAGTGTGAGGGAGCGGGACTTTATCAGGCGTCCACCAACGAGGCCACCCCGCGGCAATGGCTGGCGTACAATAAGCCCAATTTGCATCACGCTGCTTACGCACCCCATATTGTGTAAGTGACCCAAGATGGGTATCACCACAAATATGAAGTGCTTTTGATTCACGCATGGCATCAATTGCACGATCTCGAGCCGATGCAGGCCAACCACCACTGTCAAAGTCATACTTCAAATATTGGCTTGGAGTAGGCTGATGTGTTGACACCCCAGCAAAGACCGTCTGACTTAGCACAGCTTTTAGCGTGTGCCCTCGCCAATCTTGAGACCATTTTTTTAAAAAAGACTCTTGTTTTTGCCCTAATAATTGTAGCCCTGGTGGATTAAATACGGGGTTAATCAGTGTAGGGGCTTCGTCTTTACCCGTATGTCCTACTCTAATATCCAAACGCTCCGGGCCACTTTTCCATTGGCGATCGGCTAAAATAGCAAAGCTCACATTCCCATATACCATCTCACCAAAATAAACACTAATGCCTCGGGCCATAGGTGTTGGATCATAAGCGTCAGGGTGGTGTGCAAGTGTTGTACGGTGCACAGCATTAATGACTCTTACCGGCTCAACATATCCACTTAAGGTCGAAGCACCCGGGTCACGGCTAGGGTCTTTCATTGCCAAGCCGCTTTCCCCCCAAAGATTACCCTGTAATACGTCATGATCATCCGGCAAACACAACGTCGGTTGATTACGCATAACATCACGAAAAGCCCAACCAAACTGATAAAACTTACGCAAATAATTTAGCAGCGCCCTTTCGCTGGGTTCACGTATGACACCGTAACCACCATGACTTTCATATATTTGATCGCCTGAAAAGAATACAACATCTGGCTTTAATTTTTTAACGTTAATAGCTACCGGCGCGTAAGGAAAAGCATAATCATTTTGACAAGTTAGAGCAGCCATTTTCAGCTTGCTTTGGGTAGGGTTAGCCTGAATAAAGCCCCCATAATAATAAGGTGCTGCAACACCGTTATGCTGCTTTTCACTGTACACCAACCGGTACTCAACTCTGCGCTTAGCATTCCATTGAGGAATACGAAACGTCGCAACCCATGCATCGGTATCAAGAGTTGCAACACCTTGCGTTTGCCATCCTTTCTTAGACTGGGTTTGAAGCAAGATTTTATGACTGCCTTCTCGACCCACCGGGCCAGTAAAGGCACTCATTTTCATGACAAAGCCATCTGCACTACGAGTATCACTCAACGAATACATTGACCATAAAATCGGGCCAAAATGACGCTCAGGATATGTCGTCAACGCATCGCCCGAACGTTGCCAATCATAAAAACGATAACGCATCCTCGATGCATCATGAGCAACCGTCTGATCCGTAGCTGACATATGAAAGTTTGAGACCAGAGCTATATTCCCTTTTAGAACCACGGCATCCTTTACCGTTTCAAGCTGTGCGACCAAGCGCTTATTATCGACGGTATACACTGCCAAGCGAAGCCGTATACGCATGCCGTTTGGCTTGTTTACGGCATGCTGATTATCAGCCTCTTCAACGAGCTGGGTCACCCTATCTTCTTGCGGATGCTCTAAACGCCCTGTTAATACCAATGTTAGCGCGTCACATGACGCATCGCACTGCGTAAGTGGCGTTTTTTGGTCAGCCAGAATAATTGTATTATCTAATATACCTGCATCAACACCCTTTTGAATAAAACAAGCGCTACGATAATCATCAACATCACTTTGAATACCTATGCGAAAACCTGCACTACTGGGTTTGGCTACCGGTGTTTGCTTATTTTGATTGGTACTGACAACAGGGTGGAGACGGACCGATAATGCAAAGCATTTTTCAGGGTTCGTTATTTGTTGCGTTAAAGCATGAACACTACGATTCCCCCCTGAACTCAAACATTCAGCTCCACCGGCCTTAACACACCAATCCTCCATTGGATTTGCCCAATATTCCCCCCCTAGCCAAACACGGTCATATGCATTACCCCAGGTACCTTCCCTTGATATTATCTTAGGCGATACTTGAGATAATTCGCTCTTGGCTAGTGTCATTTCATTGCAGCCCACGCTCACTACGACCGTTTTGACTGTTGCCAGTTTTAAAGCATTGCGTCTTGTTATAATTTTATTCATAGTGAATCTCTGGTAATGAGAACAGCCTAATAGTCGGAATAAGTTTAACCAGTCTCAATATCGAAGCTGTCATAGCATAAATATAAGAAGCCATTATAAACTTTAAAGCTATCACATATATTTAAACGATCAAACCGGTCTTATTCAAATAGGCCTGCGCTATGTTTGGTGACTTTCCTTGTCATTAAACATCGCATCAAATCTTACTGTGGCACGTTGCAAGAGCGTTTGGATTAACTGTGCTTCTGGTAGATTTTTCCAGTATTTTTTAGGCATTTCAGATTGCATCGCCTTCACTTTGACCCTTGCAGGGTTAAAAATACTAGCGTAATACTGCAACCATAGCGTCTCTGTCCGATCTTTAGGTAATGGCGGGCGCGGGACCCCTTCGGTAAAAATCAATTGTTGATTATGCCAATGGGCACACTC
>CALIUX010000283.1 GCA_938048505.1 uncultured Pseudomonadales bacterium | reverse complement strand
GTCCGTTAATTTGAGTATGGGAGTAGCGTATGACTTTTATTCAGGCTGGTCTCTGACTGCCGACCTTTATCAAATTGATGTAGACGATAAAATCTATCGCACACGTGATATTAAAATCAATGACCGGACTATATCGTTTTATACCAATGCTTTAGATATTAAATCTCAAGGGCTAGACCTCGTTTTGAGTGGTAACTTTGAATGGTTGCAAAGTGCGCAAACCGACTTAAGCTTTGCATTCAGCTACAACGAAATCAGCGTAGAAGACCGCCCGAGACTAAATAATGGGAGCTTTATTGTCAGCGACGCCATTGCTGAGGATATTGAAAATAACTACCCTAACGAACGCTTTGTTGTCACAACCAACACACAGTTTGGAGACAATTGGAATGTGATGTTAAGGGCTAACTACTATGGTAAGCATTTTGATGAGCGTGGAACGATTGGCGCCGAAGAAGACCCTTCGGCCAGCATCGACCCGTCACTTTATTTTGACCTAGAGATTAAGTACCACGCTACCGATACACTCAACTTTGCACTCGGCGCAGTGAATGTATTCGACACTTACATTGACGAAATCAACGAGCCCTTTTCCAATACACAAAACATAGGCCTGCAATATCCAAGACGCAGCGCTGCCAATTATGAAGGTGGCTCTTGGTATCTTAAAACGAGCATGAATTTTTAAAGGAAAATAGAAAATAAAAACCTTCACTAATAGTCAATTAACTTTGCGCAACTAGCGGTTAAACAGCAATTATTGACTATTAGTGTGGACACGCACCGCATGGCATACACTATTTAATTAAACATTCCTCCATTTAAGCACAATTGCAATATTGGGTTCATTCAACTCAATAAGATATATCTAGCTCGATATATCCTGCTATTCAAAGAAGTAAAGAAGATGCTCATCGAAGCGATGAGCGGTGGCAACTGTAGTGGCACACTAAATCTGGTCACCTATTCATACTATTAGCTCATAGATGTAACATGAGATGGCTCTTAAGTAAGCAGACCACCTCATGTCTATTCATCCTTACAGAATAGGGTTAATCATCTTAGTATCAGAATTAATCAATAGCTTATAGTCATCTAAATAAGCGCTGCCATCATTCGCTTTGGCATCTGTATTTAAATGCGACATCATAAAGTACAAACGTTTAGCGTTGACTTGGTCGCTCGCACTCTTCATTTGTTTCGCCTGGCTAAATCTCTGCTCAAGGAAATAAGGTGCAGTTGCTTGCGAGTAGAGTGTAGCAGTGACTTTACCCACCTGAGTTTGCGCAGGCAGGCTAATTTGATACGTCACCGTATCGGCCCCTGTTACACCTTTTGCAGTAGTGCTTTGATAGTCTGCATCGTGAGTGGCTTGCCCAATTGGGTTAGATTCCATACACCAGGGTTTACAGTAATCAGGTTGCGGGCCATTCTCTGATAAAACACGATAACCTTTTGGCAACAAACGGTTATCTTTCACATGTGTGATGCGGTGAATAAAGCTAGTGGTAAACACACCATCAGAATCTTTGACCAACTCTTCATAAATTTGCACCTGACAAGGGTCAGTAATCACTTGGTAATGCGGTTGATAATTTTTCTGACAGGTAGATGTAGGGTTACTTTGCGCTTTGAGCAGCTCAGAAGGCAGATATTCATTTTTTAATCCGTTTTGAATGATGCCCACATCCGATGTACGGCCCGATGTCCAAATAAGGTTATTCTGCGTATCGAATACACTAAACTCGACAAAAGCACGTCTAAAGCCTACACCGCTGGGGAGCTTATGTCCTGTCACATTTTCAACTGTGACATTCGCTGAAAGGGTCATGGCATCAGCCGTAGTTGAAGAATCATCGGTAGAAGAAGTTGAAACAGTAGTAGTTGAAACCGTGCTTAACGATACATTATCAACCGTTACATTAGCTGTAGCATGGCGTGCAATTAACAAAACTTCTTCACGCGCCGTGAGCAATGGAGCCGTTGTTGAATAATTCATAAAGTTTTGTTGCCGTGTGCCTAGCAACATTGGGTACTGTTGGAAAAAGGCATTTAAAAAGGCATTTAAACCAAATAGAGTATGGCGCTTATAATCCCGGTGCTTTAATGTAAGGTCACTTTGTTCATGGTCAGCTGTTGGAAAAGTGCTGTCTTGAATATTAGCAATGCGCGTCCTTGCAAGGCTCACCTCACGTTCAGTTGTACCGTCGGTATAAACAAAATTATTGCTCATATGGCAATTTTGACAAGACTTCCAGTCACTGGCCGGCACATTATAGTTCTCATCATTGTAAGCACTATTTGCCCATTCGAGATATGTTGTTTGCTCAAAGTCTGATTCAACAAATTGACCTTGATTATTAAATTGCGGTAAATAAATAGCATGGCAACTACCACACATACTCGATTTCGTTATAGCGCTCCCTTTTTGGGGTGTAATACCTAAAGAATTTTGCATAGGCTTTGTCAATACATCGTCAAATGGACCATACAACTCATTAGCAGGCCCGACTCTAAAGTTACCGCTAAATGTTTTACCTGAATTACCCAAGTCTTGGTCGGCAATGTGATGGCATGTCGCACATGAAATACCATCACGGCCCAAACCACCATATTGTGCATTATGAGGATCTGCACTGCCCGACCAAGCAGCCATATCTTTCAATAAAAAAGGTTTGCCGCCATAACCGGCCGCTTTGCGCTCTGCGAGTGTCCAAGTACCCCTTTGCGAACCCTTCGTCACTGTTGGGTCAGTTAATGGTTCAAATGCTTTACATAAATCATCTTCAGGTTCTTGACCTGCCGTATCAATAGCATGCTGGCGTTGGCCCATATTGCCATGGCAATGTAAACACGTATTTTGTAGGCATGGCGCCAAGTCAGCCAAAGTGGGCTCTGATGATGCTTTAGATGATATTCCAAGTGATGCCCCAGATGATGAGCTGGAAGGTGACTCCCGCACAGCACGATTCAACTCACTTTCTAGCATGGAGTAAAAAATAGGATCTCGACCCGCCAACCCCATTGGCGAAGCCGACCATTCAGCATGCTCGCTTAAGTTTACCTGTTCGTTATTGTCTTTAACCACGACCATATTGGGTAGGCGCTGCCCAGAACCGCCAGCATCATGGCAAGAGAGACATTGATCAGATGTAATAAATTGGTCAGGGCCATCACTCGATGACACATGATGATCCCATGTCTGTGCGGGTAAACGATTTGGCCATACATCATCAAATGTTAAACCCGAAAACTGTGGAAAAACCGTTTCAAATTTTGTCACATTTTTAGGGTTATATGCAGGAAAAGGGAAGCGAGGGTTCGGCGTGGATGGTGCGCTATTTAATAATGACTTATTTTGCCGAATACTCTTATACTTTTTATGTGTTAACTCAGCTAGCCCTCCTAAATCATGTTCATTGACTCCAGCATTAATGCCAGTAGCAACGGGTCTAACTCGACGCTCAGGAAGCGATTTAGGGGCTGCCAGAGGAACACTTTTAGTCAGTTTTTTATCGATTTTTTTATCGATTGCCTTATCGATCTTTTCAGCATCATAACGAATAGATGTTTCTATTTCTTCAAGCGTATTGTCAGTAGTCAAACTCAACTGACTAGCATCAGCCACAACGGATTTTGAGGATGTTACAGGTGCTGGAATTTGAGCAAGATAATCATACTCTATTTCGTCACCCAATATATTCGTCAGGCTTGAAAAGGTAGATTGAGAATCAGCCGAACCATGACAATAAATAC
>CALIUX010000282.1 GCA_938048505.1 uncultured Pseudomonadales bacterium | reverse complement strand
GAATCGGTATCGGTGTAATCCGCAGTCGCGCCAATCTGTGGCAGCAAAGCGGATCGTCCAACGGTTGCTCCCAATTTGTCGGCCTTTAGCTTTGCTTCAGCGACTTTGTATTGCGCATCATGTTTTAGCGCGCTCTCATAGACATCCAATAAAGACGATGCATGAACATGAGTGGCTGCAGTGCTCAAAGCAAACATGATTGCAGATGTGAGTGGTATCTTTAATAATTTACATGGGAGCAACATTTTATATTCCTTAACAGCTTGTTTGTTCAAAATGTACATCTCCAGAGCTTCTGTTTTCTGGCGCTGTACAGGTTGTGAAGCGCACATTAAAGTACATGTTATGGGGCGTAGCGATGACGAAATGGCTATATGATGATGCCATTATCATATGCTCACTATTATTGGCCTGTATTGTTACACGCTTAAGTAAAAACTACACATCGAATGCACCCTTATTTACAATCAATAGACTATTTAAATGATTGCAAATTAAATGACTACAAAGTCAAGTTAATTTAAGAGCTTGCGAATATCGTCTTCTATATCCTTAGGCTTGACCGAAGGTGCGTACCGTTTGACTACTGTCCCGTTTGTATCAACGAGAAATTTAGTGAAATTCCATTTGATGCGTTGTGTGCCCAGTATGCCCGGTTTTGCGGATTTTAGGTAGCTATACAGGGCTACTGTATTGGCGCCGTTTACATCAATTTTCTCTGCTATGGTAAAGCTAACGCCATAGTTGCGCTGGCAAAACTGCTGAATATCTTGGCTGTTGCCAGGCTCTTGTTTGCCAAATTGATTGCAAGGAAAGCCAATAATTTCAAGTCCTTTGTCATGAAGCTGTTGATGCAAGTTCTCTAGGCCTTCGTATTGGGGCGTAAAGCCACATTGACTGGCGGTATTGACGATAAGTAAGACTTTGCCTCGGTATTGGTTTAGCGCCAAAGGCTCGCCATCTAAGCGAGTGGCTGTGAAATCATAAATAGAGCTCATGCGTCTTCCCCCGTTAACAGTTTAATTATATCTATTTTATGCAGTATCTAAACCTAAAAAAGCCCGCAAATGCGGGCTTTTAAATTTTAAAACTCGTTAGGTAAAGGGGCATCACGATTTTTAAAGTGCATGCTGTTGTATTGTTCGCGTGTATCAAAGCCAATTTGCTGCTGTTTATTAAAAAGGCCTAGTGTGAGGTAGCTCATCCAATTGCGACTATCTAGCTGCCTTGCGTATTTGTAATTGAATGTTCCATCACTTTTTAAGGCTGGGTAGTCAGGGTAGTTTTCTTTTAGTACGGCAATGGCTTTGGCTGCAAGGTCGTCTTGATCCAGCAAGTGGTAAGACTGAATCATAACGGCTAAACCATCTGGTACAGCGGGTGAGCCTTGATAGTTTTCAACAACGTAACGCCCGCGCCCGCCAGCTGCTAGATAGGCATGGCGGCTAAAATAATAATTGGCAACGTTAATCTCTCCGCGCGCGAGTAGATTTCGCAAATACACCATACGTAAACGCGCGTCCGTAGCGTGATCAGACCCGGGGAAGCGCGTTACAAAGTCCGATAGCATTGTGAAGGCATTAATGGCAGCGCCAGGGTCTCGGCTAGCATTGTCGGTGCCAAAAAAGGAGTTGATCAGCGAGCTTTCTTTATTAAATGATGCAAGGCCGCGCATGTAATAGGCATAGTCCGCATTACGGTGCTGAGGGTGCAAGCGAATAAAGCGGTCAGCATTAGCGATAGCTAATTCATAGTCGCCAGCTTGATAATGCGCATAAATCAATTCTAATTGAGCCTGCTCACCAAATGTGCCAAAAGGAAAATTTTCTTCCAATAACTCGAGTGAAGAGACGGCTGTAGACCAGTTTCGTCTATCTAAGGCTTGTTGTGCACGTTCGTAAAGCTGTTGCTCTGTGCTTGTATTATCTTCGTTCGTTGCACAACCAGTCAGGACTAACGCTAGTGCGCAGGTGACTAGAAGAAGGTTAAGGTTTGCTCGCATTCGATCTTGCTCTGTATCATGATGTAGGGTTTCAGCCCCATCGGGCAATAAGGGCGCAGTTTAGCCAGTAGTAGGTAATAACTCAATGATGCAAGACATATCTCGACAAGCACGTGTTCCGGCAAACGCTAAAGGCCAGCGATTGGATGCGATTGCAGCAAGCTTGTTCCCTGAATTTTCACGTGGCCAGTTACAAAGCTGGATTAAAGCGGGTGAGCTAACCGTAAATGGTGAAACCAAGAAGCCAAATAACAAGCTTGCTGGCGGTGAATCGCTCACATTGGATACGGTGTTAGCCGATGTGAATGATTGGCAACCAGAAGCGATTCCGATTGACATAGTATATGAGGATGACCAATTGTTGGTTGTCAATAAAAGCGCTGGGATGGTCGTTCATCCTGCTGCGGGTAACTATACGGGAACCTTGTTGAATGCGTTGTTGCATCACGTACCCGAAACCGCTCAGTTACCGCGAGCGGGTATTGTGCATCGCTTAGATAAGGACACGACAGGCCTGATGGTGGTGGCCAAGACGTTAAGTGCCCAAAATCATCTTGTGCAGCAATTGCAGGCTAGAACAGTTTCTCGCCGCTATTGTGCTCTGGTTTATGGCCAGCCTCCGAAGGAGGGGACCATTGATTTGCCGATTGGCCGAGACTCCAAATTGCGCACACGCATGGCAGTTGTAGAAGGTACTGCAGGCAAAGAGGCCATTACACACTATGTGTCAGAAGAGTGCTTTAGGCACTTTAGTCTTGTTAAATTAAAGCTCGAAACGGGGCGTACACATCAAATACGTGTTCATATGGCACATCTCGGGCACGGTTTAGTCGGGGATACCTATAAAAGTAGGGCTATCCGTCGCAGTGAAGGCGGCAGCGCCTTACAAATGCGTGATATTGAACCAGAGCTCTTACAAAGCGTTCGATCCTTTTCTAGGCAAGCTTTACATGCTGCAGAGCTTGGTCTTATTCACCCTCAAACACAGGCGCATTGTTCGTGGAGTGCGCCTATGCCTCAAGACTTTTCTGAGTTGCTTACTCAAATGCGGGAATACGATTCCTAATGTGTCTTAGTAGCCTTTTGCATGGTCAGCCGATGCGAGCTTTTTCAGGCGATGCTTCGGTTGCATCCGACTCGGGCCACAAAATAAAAGAGTGTGTTGTTGAGCCTGATTGGCCAGCACCTAAAAAGGTGCGGTCTATCATCACATTGGCTCAGCCCTTATCCGGCTCGAGCTCTGTTAGCCCAATAAGTGGCCGCCCGATTCACGGCTATGGTCACTTTAATTTGGCGTTGCATGTAGAGGATGATCAACGAAAAGTCATGCATAACCGCCAAAGCCTAGCGGCCTTCACTGGAATACAAAACTGGCAATGGCTATCACAAGTGCATGGAGCGGAAGTCATTCAAGCTGCCCCATCTAGTCAAGCTCCTCAGGCTGATGGCTGCTTCACGCGGGAGCCTAAACTGGCCTGCGCCATCTTAACGGCCGATTGCTTGCCGCTTTTAATGTGTAACGAACAAGGGACGCAAGTTGCGGCAGTGCATGCAGGCTGGAGAGGATTGTCGGCAGGTGTCGTTGAACAGGCTGTTAAGCAGTTTGACCGGCAGGACCGGCTTTTGGCTTACCTTGGTCCTGCTATTGGCCCTCTCGCTTTTGAAATTGGACCCGAAGTGAAACAGGCTTTTTCACATTACCCTCACATTGAGGCGGCTTTTAAAAGAAGTGTTCGCCTGAATCATTATTTTGCTGATTTATACGTATTGGCCAAACAGATTTTGAATCATTTAGGTGTAAGCTCAGTATATGGTGGCACTGAGTGTACTTATACGTCTGAACACCATTTTTACTCATATCGCCGTGAAGCAAAAACAGGCCGGATGGCGAGTGCCATTTGGTTTGAATAATACTTTTAGATGGTGTTTCTAACAGGTTCTTGGAGAAGGGTTCTAAGCCAAGGGTTCTAAACCAAGGCTCCTAAACAGTGCATCAATACGCTCACTACGAGAGGCACCTACTAAAATAATGTGTGAGTGTGCTGAATTTAGACTTGAGTAAATGGCTTCGCGAATGATATGAGCTGCAAAGCAAAAATAGCAAAACGGTTAGCAAATGAGAAATGTCTTAATGCTGACTAACCCACTTGTAAAGTACTCGCACTCCAATATCAAAAGATGGCTTAAAAATAAAGTGTCATTTTCGCTTTACATTTAATGGGTATCTTTTACATTTGTCACTGTATTTGCATAGTACACTTTGACAAACCGCGATTTTATGCTTATTTCGGAGACCTGTATGCATAAACGTACGACAACTATTCGCTATTTTCTACGAACACAGCCTGCAACGATTTCGTTCTTTCCTTGGGGGTTGCTTGGCCTGCTCTTGATTTTGCTGACCTTGTTATATGGCATATTTTCATTCGCTAAAAATACAATCGAGTCAAATGTTAAATCACACGTTACGAGTGCGTTAACGGATAATAATTTGAGTTGGGTTGATGTGTCCGTAGACGGACAAGATGTGCACTTAACGGGAGAGGGAACCGCAGCAAAGGGTGAAAAGGCGGTTGCGTTGGCTGAGAATGTACAAGGTGCAACATGGCTTGGTTCGTTCACATCTCCAAGAAAGGTCACGAGCGATTTCACTGAGCCTAAGCCGGTTGTGGCTAAGCCTGCTCCTGCTAAACCAAAAGTAAAAAAATTGTCCGAAGCTCCCAAGGTTGTACCGGCTCAGCAACCTATCAAACCCAAATCACCACCTGTTTGGGGTGATGTGACAGCTACATTAAAAAATAATATTTTAACTGTAAAAGGCTTGGTGGCTAATGAACAGCAAAAAAGGTTATTGTTGCAAAGAGCCCAAGCATCTAAGGGTGCTAATGTGACACGAATTATTAATCAGCTGGGTATTGTTCCGCACGGAACCATTAAGGGGTCTTTAGAGTTGGCCACTCGTGCCGCAACAGCGTTGTCGCGATGTTCAGAAGGAACGGCAAGTGCGGCAAAAGGTGTATTTAGCATGCAGTGCCAAGCTCCTCGAAAGCAGGTTGATACCATCCTCGCGTTTGCGAAAAGACCACTAGAAGCTGGCCGATTTGGATCGGTTTCTGTGAGCGCGTCGCAGGATTGTAATAGAGAATTTGCGCAGGTGCTTAATGGCAAGACAATTCAATTTGCAATAAGTAGTGCAGAATTAAAATCGTCTTCAGCGACATTGCTAGACAGTATCGCTGAGATTGCAAAAGAGTGTCCTGGCCGTATTGCCGTTGAAGGGCATACGGATGACACTGGCTTAGCCGAGAATAATCAAATTCTTAGCCAAGCGCGCGCTGAATCGGTTGTGATTGCGCTACAGCAGCGTGGTGTTGAGCAAAATCGCCTCACTCCAAGAGGGTATGGCTCAGAGCGCCCGAAAGTTGAAGGCACTACCGTTCAAGCTAGAGCGATAAATAGAAGAATTGAGTTTCGTGTTTTAGGTATAGGAGAGAACTAATGGCGTATTTACTGTTAAAAATAATTGTTCTATTACTGCTTTCGGCTCTGGGCGGTGCATTTCTTATGTATTGGTGGTTGCGTAGGCAGTATGAAGATGTCACCTTAAAATTTACTGAAATACAGTCTGCAAAAGATGCTGCTGAGTCAGAGCTAGGTCAGCTTAATGTGAAATATGCTGCGCTATCTGAAGATGTCAGCCAGCGATTGGGCGATGTTCAAGAGAAAATTAATCCGCTCTCTTCTGCAATCGAAAAAGTCGATGCTAATGCTGCACTTGAGGCAATGGATCTTAGAATTGGCGATCTTGAAAAAGCGTTACGGTCTTTACCTGAGCCTGTCGAGACAGACTTGTCGCCTGTACTGAGTGCTGTGAGTGCGATCAAAATACCTGAGCAAAAAGAAACGAACCTTAAGCCTGTTCTAGATGCCATTGGTGCGATCCCTGCGCCGGAATCAGTTGATCTGAATCCGGTAATGGAATCGATTCATGGTATACATATTCCGCATACTGACTTATCGCCCGTCTTTTCAGCTATCAGTGCGATCAAAATACCGGAGTATCCAGAGACAGATTTTGAACCCATGATTGAGGCGATACGCAGTATACCGGACCCAGAAACTGTTGATTTGACCCCAGTCCTAGAGGCTATTGATGGGATTAACCTACCATCAACGGACTTATCTCCCGTGCTTAGGGCAGTTGAAGCGATTAAGATACCAGAGCAGAAGACAACCAATCTGCAACCGGTATTGGATGCCGTGCATAAGATCAAATTGCCTCATACCGATCTAACTCCTGTGCTTAACGCTATTGGGGGGATTGAAATTCCTGAGCAAAAAACCACGGATTTACAGCCTGTACTCGATGCCGTGTATGAGATTAAGCTTCCTCAGCCTGATCTTGCGCCGATACTTAGAACCATTGAAGAGATTAAAATACCGGAGCAGAAACCCACAAACCTACAGCCCGTATTGGATGCGATTAATAAGATCAAGCTGCCCCATACAGACCTTATGCCTGTACTCAAAGCAGTGGATGCAATTAAGATTCCGGAGCAAAAAACAACTAATCTGCAACCTGTATTAGATGCAGTCAATAACATTAAGCTGCCTCATACTGATCTAACTCCTGTGCTTAGCGCTATTGAAGGGATTGAAATCCCAGAGCAAAAGACAGTTAATCTCCAGCCTGTGCTTGATGCAGTCTACCAAATTAAACTGCCTCAGCCGGATTTGGCGCCCATACTTCAAGCAGTTGACGAGATCAAGATTCCAGAACCGGAAGCAGCAGATTTCACCCCTGTGCTAGATGCAATTGATCGTATTGAAATTCCTAAAACGGACTTGTCGCCTGTTTTCAGTGCCATTGATTCTATTCAAATTCCAGAGCAGAAAGACACCAATCTTGAACCTGTCTTAACGGCAATCGATGGGATAAAAATACCGGAGACAAATCTGTCGCCTTTGCTAGAAACGATTAGTGCAATACGTATCCCTGAGGTAGATCTTAAGCCAACTCAAGAGCAAATCATCTCTCTTGATGAGAGGCTGCATGCTCGCATTGATGAGTTACCTACAGGCTGCGACTTATCACCGGTGTTTCAGCGTATTGATCAACTTGAAAAGGTGATTACAGAGAGCCAGCCTGCTGAGCCATTGCCTTTTGTTGTGTCGACGAAGCCAAGTGAAGAAGTTGTCGCATTGCGTATTGGTGATAACGGTAATCGCCTTGAGTCGGCGGCGTTTGGTGAGCCAGATGATTTGAAAGTGATTAGTGGCATTGGCAATAAGCTTGAAGGCGTTTTGCATGGCCTAGGTGTTTATTACTATTGGCAAGTTGCTGATTGGTCTACTGCTGATGTGCAAGATGTCGATGATTTATTATTCTTTAAAGGCCGAATAGATCGTGACAATTGGGTAGAACAAGCCAAGCATTTGGCTGTGTTACCAGGCTCGGCCAAAAGGCCCTAAGGGATCCTAAAAGACTTTAAAGAGAGACTTATTTAAAGAGGGGCTTATTTAGGGGTTTAGGAGTATCGCCCCTTAAAAGGCTCTAATTAGATATATTGAACCCAACAAAAAGGCCGCGATAAGTGACTTATCACGGCCTTTTTGTTTTTCGAGGCCTTCGTCGTCGTGAGTTCAAAGGGTTTTACGAAGGGTTTGAATAGTATATGTATTTCGCTATACCTGTGGGTATTGACTTTTGGCTGTAATCATTTCTTCTGCATAGGCGATGGCTGTTTGCAAACTGCCTAAATCTGCAACGCCTTTGCCTGCCAAGTCTAGAGCCGTGCCATGGTCAACAGAAGTACGAATAAAGGGTAGCCCTAGCGTAATATTGACCGCATTGCCAAAGCCCTTGAATTTCAAAACGGGCAGGCCTTGGTCGTGATACATGGCCAGTACAGCATCGGCCTTATCAAGATGGCGAGGTGTAAAAAGGGTGTCAGCAGGCAATGGGCCAGTGAGATGCATGCCCTCACGGTTTAATTGCTGAAGGACTGGCTCAATCACATCAATCTCTTCGCGGCCCATATGGCCGCTTTCGCCAGCATGTGGATTTAATCCGCAGACTAATATGTGGGGTTGTTTAATGCCAAACTGCGTCACTAGATCATGATGAAGGATGCGCAGTGTTGCGGTTAATGATGGCGCCTGAATAGCGGCAGGTACATCCAGTAAGGGCAGGTGAGTTGTCGCAAGCGCAACGCGTAACCCCTCTGTTGCAAGCATCATGACAACACGCTCTTTATTCGCGCGCTCGCACAAATATTCAGTGTGCCCTGTGAACGGAATGCCCGCTTCATTGATAATACTTTTCTGTAGTGGCCCTGTTACCAGCGCATTCATACTGCCGTCTATGCACGCATCTGTCGCAGCTTGTAGCGTGTTGAGTACATATTGAGCGTTAGCAACATTCAGTGTGCCCGGTATCGCCTCTGCAATAAGCTCAATATTGTTAACAGCCAGTGTATTTGGCTTGGCTTGCAAACCTGGCTGGTAATCGACTAGATCGAGCTCTAAATCAAGTCGCTTTACCGTTTGCTCAAGTAGCTCTTTGCTTGCAAATGCAACGAGGAGTGATGCGTTGCGCTCAGCAGGATGCTGTTGAGCCGCATAGCGGCACAAGAGTTCGGGGCCAATGCCGGCGGGTTCGCCGGGTGTAACAGCTAACAGCATTATTCTTTGATTTCCACAAAGGCATCATCGCGCAGTTCACGCAGCCAAACCTGTAGTTCATCTTCAAAACGACGGCCTGTAATAATATTGCGGGCACGATTGCGAATCACTGCATCGGTGACATCTTCATCTCGACGTTCTTGCAGTTGTAATATGTGCCAGCCAAACTCGCTGCGAAACGGTGCGGAAATCTCGCCGATATCACTTTCTGACATGGTTTTTTCAAATTCTGGTACAAATTGCCCTGGGCTTGCCCAGCCAAGATCGCCGCCAGCCAGCATAGAGCCGATGTCTTCAGAGTGCTCTTTAGCCATTTCGGCAAAATCAGTTCCATTTAGGATTTTTTCGCGGATGTCGGCCAGCTTTTGCTTGGCTTGTGCGTCCGTCAAAATGGCCGAAGGCTTAATAAGAATATGGCGCGCTTTAGATTGTTGTATAACTTGGTTTTGCTCGCCTTTCTTTTCGTACAGCTTGATGAGGTGGAAGCCGGCTGCACTGCGCACAGGGGTAGAGATATCGCCCACTTCAAGTTTGGGAACTACCTCGGCAAATAACGTGGGTAAATCGCTGGTTTTACGAAAGCCTAAATCACCGCCTTTTAGTGCATTGGGACCTTTTGAGTGTGCAATGGCTAATTCGGCAAACACCGCACCTTTTTTGATCTGTTGGTGCAGGGCATCAGCTTTGTTTTTAGCGGCTTTGATATCTGCTTCTGATGCCGCCTGAGGGATTTGAATGAGAATATGCCCTAAGTGGTATTCTGGTGATAACCAAAATTGTGCTTCTGCTGATTTTAAAAAGTTATCGATTTCAAGATCTGAAACGGTGATGCGTTGCGCCACTAAACCACGTTGAATATTTTGTATGAGGAGATCGTGGCCGATGCGTTCTTTCAGTTGGCTAAGCGTCAGCCCTTCCATTGCCAGTTGAGCGGTGAATTGCGCTTCTGACATGCGGTTATCTTGTATCATCTTTGCAATAGTGGCGTTGACTTGCTCTTCATC
>CALIUX010000281.1 GCA_938048505.1 uncultured Pseudomonadales bacterium | reverse complement strand
TGTGCAAGAGCAGGTTGAGGCTAATCGCATGAGCTATAACAAATCGACGCTTGCGGGCATGGATTCCGATTCGTTGATTCGTCAATTCAATCGTTTGATGAAAGACGATAAGCCTTATTTGGATCAGCAGCTTTCTCTATCGCAAATGGCGGCCTTACTGGGGGTGAGTACGCATCAGCTTTCCGAATTGGTGAATACAGAGCTGAGCATGGGGTTTTCTCAAATCTTACGCCAGTATCGTGTAGAGGAGGCAAAGCAACGCCTGCTTGATGAGCCAGATGCATCGATCCTATCAATTGGCTTGAGTGTTGGTTTTGCTTCGCAGTCTAATTTTTATACCGCTTTTAAGGATGTTGAAAAGCGTACCCCAGGTGCATTTAGAAAGCAGGGGCATTAAGCTTTGTCATGCCTTCTCATGGTTCATCAGCGCTCTTAGAACCTTATATTCTTCCATTATTATCATTATGTAATATTCTAAGTATTTGATTTTTTTGATGTAAATCTTTTTTTACTTTTTTTGAGTTCTGTTTTATCAACTAGGAAGCTTACGGGTATTTGACCCATTAAAGTGTATTCAAAACAAGACATTGGATGCACTTATGACTATTCCTAGACTATTGCCTACGCTATTACCCACATTATCACCTGCATTACCTCCTTCTGTTAATACAGTGGCTTACGATGGTGAATGCCCTTGGTGTAAGCGAGAAATCGCTTTCTACAAAAAGTTGGATGCCAAAGCGCAGTACAGATGGTTAAACATCCGTACGCAGCCACTTTCTTTACGTCGTTTGGGTATTGATCCATATGATGCACTTGCTGAACTGCATGTTGTAGATAAGCAAGGGCAACTGCATAGTGGTTTGCAGGCACATATTCACTTGTGGGCGTCTCTTCCGGGTTACTGCCATCTTGCCCGCTTACTCCAAAAGTACCCTGCGATGGCTTGGGTCAGTCATTGCACTTATCGCGTTTTTGCGAGGGTTCGCCCGTATTTCCAACGCTTGAGTCGGCTAGCTAAAAAGACTGCCTCAACGCTAAAAAGGGGGCGGTAGTCATGAGCGTATTATCAGTTCATCAGTTACAAACGGTTGTTGAATGGCGTGACTTGGTTGTTTTCTCAAAATACGGGTGGTGGGTTGAGCTTGTATTGCCTGCGCCTTGGCTGTTAGGGGCTTGGGTATTTGGCTATTACGCACTGTGGTTGCCCATGGCTATTTGTGTCATGTATGTTTTTGTATTAGGGCTGCGTGTTGCACACGGTGCCATACATCATAGCTTGGGGGTTTCTCGCGGTGCTGATCACGCGATTAAGTTTGTATTGAGCTTAGTGATGCTGGGTTCTTCTCACGCTATTGCTTATACCCATCGTTATCATCATTCGCATTGCCTTAAAAAAGGCGATGTCGAGGGGCAGCTAGCGCATTCGTCTTTTTGGCAGGCTTTATGGCGTAGCCCTGCATACCCGGTTCATATTCATATTGCAGCATGGATGCGCGCTAAACCGCATGAAAAGCACTGGATTATCGCTGAGCTTACGGCCAGTGTACTCATACAAGGCATCAGCTTTTTGATTATTGAAAGTGAGGTATTGATGGCGTATACGCTCATGATGCTGATAGCCAATATTCTTGCGCCAATGGTGGGTATTTGGGCGGTGCACCGTAATGGTGATGAGTTTGGTTTTGCGCGTTCATGCCGCCATCGTTGGATTAACGCATTAACCTGCGGCATGTTTTACCATGCAGAACACCATGCCTTTCCTGCCGTGCCGACGAGTCAGTTATCTGTTTTAGCAAAAAGAATTGATGCAGCGAGTGATGTGGCATTCAAACCTGTTATTACTCTTTAGTTTAGCTTTTTATCGGTCTAACCGGCGTAGGCTGCTCAAAAACAATTAGTCGCTATTGTCGGGTGAAAACGCAATAAGATGTTGTGCATCAACGCGGATCGGCATTTTGGCGCCAATTTCAAAGTCATCATGGCTAGGCAGTGTGGCGGTGACTTTAATGCCGGTATCTAAACGCAAATTATAAAGCGTCGCTGTGCCTGCAAACAGTTTGTGCTCCACAAAAGCTAAATAGGGGCTGTGTGGGTCATACACAATATCATCTGGCCGAAGAAGCACTTCTAGGCTCGTATTTTCATGCCAGCCAGGTGAGGTATGTGCTTTAAGCAAACCGAGTTCGCATTCCACAGTATTACTGCTGCGAGCAAACCCTGGAATGAGCACGCCTTGCCCAATAAAACGCGCGACATAGCGTGAAGCGGGGGTGTGGTAGATATTGTAAGGCGTATCCCATTGCTCAATGCGACCATCATGTAATACACCTATGCAGTCGGCAAAAGCAAAGGCTTCTTGCTGATCATGCGTCACCATGAGTGCACTCATATTGCGCTGCTTGAGAATATCGCGAAGCTCTAATGCAAGGCTTCTGCGCAGCTCGGTATCCAAATTAGAAAGCGGTTCATCGAGCAGTAGGAGTTTAGGGGAGGGCGCAAGCGCGCGGGCTAGTGCAACACGCTGCTGCTGACCGCCCGATAATTCATGCGGCCGCCTTTCTTCAAGTCCTGCCAGCTTTACCATAGCCGTCAGCTCTTTCACTTTTTCAGCAATTGAGCCTGTGATAGCTTTTTTTCGGTTGGATAAGCCAAACGCAATATTTTGTGCAACGGTAAGGTGAGGGAAGAGGGCGTAGTCTTGAAAGACCATACCCACTTCGCGTTTTTCGGGCGCTAAATTGGTTCTGTCATCGGCAAGACAGGTGTCACCAAGCGTAATGCGACCTGATTGAAGGGTATGAAAACCGGCAATAGCACGCAGTGTGGTAGTTTTACCGCAACCACTGGCGCCCAGCAAACAACCGATTTCACCGGCTTGCAGTGTCAACGAAAGCTGATCTACAACGTTATGCGAGGAGCCGGTATGTTGGCAGCAAATATCGTTTAGTGTGAGTGCAACACTCATATAGTTGGCTACAGCTTGCCAAGCAAAAAGAGCATCAATGCTTTTTGGGCGTGTAGGCGGTTTTCGGCTTCATCCCAGACAACTGAATACTGCGCATCTTCTATTAGCTCGCCGCTGACTTCTTCATCGCGGTGTGCGGGTAAGCAATGCATAAAGATAGCGTCTTTATTTGCGTGAGCCATTAGTGCATGGTTGACCTGAAAGCTTGCAAACTTAGCTTCACGAGCGGCTTGCTCTTCTTCTTGACCCATGCTGGCCCAGACATCAGTCACAACCCAATCGGCGCCTTGTGCAGCTTCTTCTGGTGAATGTGTAACCGTGACATGATCAGAGAGCGCTGCGGTGAGGTCGGCATCGGGTTCATAGCCTTCAGGGCAGGCCACGGCTAAGTGGAAACCACACAATTTGGCGGCATTCATATAGGAGTGGCACATATTGTTGCCATCACCAATCCATGCGACTTTTTTACCTTTGGGTGAACCGCGATGCTCTACATAGGTTTGAATGTCAGCCAATAGTTGGCAGGGGTGATAAAGGTCTGTAAGGGCGTTAATGACAGGTACTTTAGAGTACTGCGCAAAGCGTTCGACAATGTCGTGACCAAAGGTGCGAATCATAATGATATCGACCATGCGTGATAGCACGCGAGCGGAATCTTCAACGGGCTCCCCGCGGCCTAATTGCGTATCACGCGGCGAAAGGAAAAGTGCCGAACCGCCGAGTTGCGTCATGCCCGATTCAAACGATACCCGTGTACGTGTTGAAGATTTCTCGAAAATCATACCTAACACACGTTGTTCGAGTGATTTATTCAACTCGCCGGCAGCGCGTGATTTTTTAAGGTCAATGGCCGTATTGATAATGAGGTCAAGCTCATCGGCATTGATATCATCGAGAGAAAGAAAGTGACGTACAGTCATGGGGTAATCCTATTGGTCGCTCAAATAGTCGCTTTGATAGCGCTATTTTTTTTAATGCCCGCACTGCATACGTGGCGGGCTTTTTAGTCACAGTATCTAAATCGCTGCGGGTACGCAGCCGCTCAAATGGGCAGTGAGTGGTTAACGCTCGGCAATCAGTTCAACTACAGCGCTAATCAGACTATCTGCTTGTTCATAGTTCATTACGAGTGGTGGCAATAATCGAATTGTATTACCCGCTGTGACATTCAACAAAATACCTCGCTCCATCGCTTTTGGCACGATGTCGGCGCAGGGTGCTGTTAGTTCAACACCAATCATAAGGCCTAGCCCACGGATATCTTTTACGTGTGGATTATTGGCCAGCTTTTCGCCGAATGTTTTAAGGAAGTACTCGCCCAACGCCTTTGCGTGGTCGCAGAGTTTGTCGCTCTCAATGGTATCAACCGTGGCATTGGCGGCAGCGCAAGCAATAGGGTTGCCGCCAAAAGTGGACCCGTGTGTGCCGGGTTGCAAGATGGTTGCAGCGGCTCCGCGCGCTAGGCAAGCGCCTAAAGGCATACCATTAGCTAGGCCTTTTGCCGTTGTCACAACATCGGGCAAAATACCCGCTTGCTGAAAGGCAAAGTAAGTGCCTGTTCGGCCATTACCCGTTTGAATTTCATCAGTAATGAGCAGCCATTCGTGTTTATCACAAAGCGCCCTTAATGCTTTTAAGTAGCTTGCATTGGGCACATGAACGCCACCTTCTCCTTGTACTGGCTCGATCATGACGGCAACGGTTTGATCCGTGGCTGCAGCTTCTATTGCATCAATATCATCGTAAGGTACATGGCTAAAACCCTCGACTAGCGGTGTGAAGCCGGCTTTGATTTTATCATTACCTGTTGCAGTCAGTGTTGCCATAGTTCGGCCATGAAAGCTGCTTTCTGCGGTAATGACATGCGGGGTTTTGATGCCTTTGTCATTGCCATACTTACGGGCAATTTTCAGTGCGGCTTCATTGGCTTCGGCGCCCGAATTTGAAAAGAAAACGGTCTCCATATTAGCAATGCGTGCCAGCTTTTCTGCAAGCTCAACTTGAGGCTCGACAAGATATAGGTTGGAAACATGAACAAGGCGCTCGGCTTGGTCACAGATTGCTTGCGTAACAGCAGGGTGGCGATGCCCTAAGCCGCATACCGCAATGCCCGATAAACCGTCTAAAAAGCGTTTGCCGTTTTTATCCCAAACGTAAACCCCTTCACCTTTGACCAAGGTGACACTTCTTTCACCGTAGTTATTCATTAAAGCCATTTCCAAAAACCTATCTCTATTTGGCTTGCTGCATTGTTTACTGAAGTCGTCTCTAAAAACGGTCACCTAAGAAAGCGGTTATCAAAAACAATTCGCCAAAAACAAAAAGGCAGCCAAGGCTGCCTAACGAAACGAATATTCTAGGAGGTAATAGGGGGTTTGTAAATTTAACTCGGCAAACTATTCGAGGATAATGGCTAAAAAACGAAAGTTAACGGCTTAAGGGCCTTTCTCGGTTATGAATAAAGCCACTTTTCGCCTTATTCGGCTGGGTCTGCCCCTTTTTCAGGGATAGGCGATGTGTCGGGTGCGGCTGGTTCTACATTGTCACCAGAAGATAGCGCTTTTTGCATATAAGCATAGTAATCGTCACTGAGTGATTTACTGTTATCTCGGCGATCTTTGCTTTTCCGGCGTTTACGATGGAATAGGTCAATGTCCATATTTTGACAAGGGTCGCTATCTTCTCGGCGATCTTCGCCTTTTCGGCGGTCGATAAAAAATATCGGGTGGTGCATGGTGATGTCCCTCATTTA
>CALIUX010000280.1 GCA_938048505.1 uncultured Pseudomonadales bacterium | reverse complement strand
CAATTTGCACAAATTCCCTTGATCCTTTCAGAGCAGGGCTTAGCACGAAAACGTATGGATCAATGGTGCCAAAAACACAAGATATCACCACACATATATGCACAAGTATCAGGCAATGAAGCGATTGTAAGCATGGTCAGTTTGGGGTTTGGTATTGGCTTAGTCCCTAAGATCGTCCTCGATAACAGCCCGCTAGTCCAAAAAGTCACCCTATTTGACTATCAACCCGATTTAGAATCTTATGAGGTCGGCTTATGTGTACGACAAAAACGCCTTAAAAGCCCTGTTGTGAAAGCATTCTGGGAGCAACTCTCATTGCAAGAGGAATAGCGCTCGATATTGGCTATCACTGGGCGTAAAATTGTTTCAAATACCTATGATTCCCCTCAACTTCCCCAACCAAAATGAGCTGTAAAATCGATGGCTAACGCCCTTAACCCTCGCCAAAAAGAAGCTGTTCACTATATCGCAGGCCCTTGTCTCGTGTTGGCGGGAGCAGGGTCGGGAAAGACAAGTGTGATCACCCGTAAAATTGCTTACCTTATTGAAGAATGCGGGTTTGGAGCACGCAATATCGCAGCGGTTACCTTTACCAATAAAGCCGCAAAAGAAATGAAAGAGCGTGTCAGCAAGCTGGTTAAAGGAAAAGCCTCACATGGCTTGACGGTATCAACCTTTCACAACTTAGGGTTGAATATTATTCGACGAGAACATAAAGCACTCGGTTTAAAAAGTGGGTTTTCAATCTTTGATGCAGAAGATGCCAAAGGTCTGCTCAAAGAAATCATGCTGAAACATAATGATTTAGAGAGTGACAGCGTTGACTTAGTACAAAGTGAAATTTCAAACTTCAAAAGCGCCATGATTACACCACAACAGGCACTGAATCAGGCAGATAGCGTTGGCGAGCTAGGCGTTGCACAGGTATTTGAACGCTACAACCAAGCACTCCAAGCCTACAACGCCGTCGACTTTGATGACTTGATTTGCCTACCTGTCAATCTTTTTTTGAATAGCCCAGAAACGCTAGGCCGCTGGCAACATAAACTCCGCTACTTACTTGTAGATGAATACCAAGACACCAATGAGAGCCAGTACCAACTCGTAAAACAACTGGTTGGGGGCCGCGGCGGGCTAACGGTTGTAGGGGATGATGACCAGAGTATTTATGCTTGGCGTGGAGCACGGCCAGAAAATTTGAGCTTACTCAAACAAGACTTCCCCACATTACATGTCGTTAAGTTAGAGCAAAACTATCGCTCCACTGCCCGTATTCTGCGTGTTGCGAATGCAGTCATCAGCCATAACCCTCATGAATTCACCAAAACGCTCTGGAGTGATTTTGGTTTAGGTGATCCTTTGCGACTTATTCGCTGCCCCAACGAAGATGCCGAGGCCGAACGGGTCGCAACAGACATCCTCAGTCAAAAAATGCGCCACGGGCTTCACTTTAAAGACTTTGCGGTGTTATATCGCGGCAATCACCAAAGCCGCATCCTAGAGCTCAAACTGCAACAAAACCAAGTGCCTTACGCTATGAGTGGTGGCACAAGCTTTTTCTCTCGTACAGAGATCAAAGACATCATGGCGTACCTTCGCCTGCTCATTAATCACGACGATGACAATGCTTTTTTGCGCATTATTAATACCCCAAGGCGACAAATCGGTACCAGCACACTAGAAGCACTGGGTCGCTATGCCACAGAACGCGAAATTGGCTTATTAACGGCATGCAATGAGGTGGGGCTGCAAACAGTCCTCCCAGATCAAGGGCTCCAGCGACTTCGAGAATTTGCATCGTGGCTAACACGTATACGCAATAACTGCGCTCAGAATAACCCTATGAATGCCATTCGCGGCATGATAGACGACATTGATTACGAAGCTTGGCTATTCCAAAATGCCAGCAGCGCCAAAGTCGCTGAGAGGCGTATGCAAAATATTGAATTTCTTCTATCTAATATTGAAAACGCCATTTCGCGCGACGAGGAAGCAGAAGACAATGAAGCTTTTGTGAAAAATGCCATTGCAAAACTGCTATTAATGGACTTAATGGAACGGCAAGAGGAAGAGGATGACTCAGACCGCGTGCAATTGATGACACTGCATGCCAGCAAAGGCTTAGAGTTCCCACGTGTATTTTTAATGGGCATGGAAGAGGAGCTTTTACCGCATCGTAACAGTATTGATGACGACAATATCGAGGAAGAACGCCGCTTATGCTATGTAGGCATTACGCGCGCTCAAAAAAACCTTACTATGACATTGAGCGCCAGCAGAAAACAATTTGGTGAGAAAACAGAGACGAGCATGAGCCGTTTTATCGAAGAAATTCCAGAAGAAGACCTAGAATTAGAAGGCTTTGGCCAAGCGACTCAGGCTCAATTAGAAACACGCGCCAAGGAAACCGTCAATAATATATTCGATATGTTTAATGACTAGAATGCTCCACATTTCAAACTAACACTAAAACCTGCAAAACAACTCACATTTGAAAAAAAACACCCCAAATATAATCATAAAAAATACACATTGTGAGATCTACGACACACTCGATTAGTAGGCAATAGCCCTACCCCGCTTTAGAATTGACAGTGCGTAAAGTTTATTTACTTACTACTGTGTCGTATAGCCGGCTAGGCAAATATATCCATACATTTGCCTCTCTGCATACAAGGCAATCACCTCTTTGTGATAAACGCCGGTTGACGATACTTTGCAATTAAGGTCTTCATTATGTCGTCAATCAACCTCAGGGTTCCCAAGTACTTATTCTGCTTAGGCTTAGCAGGCGTACTGGCTGGCTGTACCGGTACCGAAGAAACGTCCAGCAGTACGATAAGTAGCTCAATCAACAGCACCGCAACGAGCGCTTTCACAGAAGGGGATGTGGGCTCGAGCAGCTCACAACCGATAGTGGCTGTACCGAGCTCATCATCTGAGCCGCTGATATCAAGCGAGCCCAGTGTGTCGAGCGAACCTTCTACAAGCAGCGTGCCTGCTGCTGGCGAATGTCCTGCCGAACTTAGTCCAGCAGAATGCGGCAGCTTTGAGCGCGGTAAAATTGATTATGAAGCGTTTGGTTGCCAAGGTTGTCATGGTGATGAAGGTCAAGGTTTACTCTCTTTCCCTCCAGTTAAAGATCATCAATGCGGAAAAGTAGATGGCTTATGTGCAGACATACCTAAGCTTGCAAGCTATATAGAAACTTCGATGACGGCCTTTGGAGGCAACGCGGCTGGAGATGACTGCATCGACAGTAATGCGTCCACATGCGCAACAGATGTAGCAACCTACATTTCCTTACAATTTGCCCCTCAAGCAGCTGCAGGTGATAGTGATGCCGATGGCATTCTCGACGCAGTGGATGCTTGCCCCAATACAGCACTGAGTGATCTAAAAAGCATTGATCACACCGGTTGCGCAAAAACAAATGCTGGCAGCGGTGACGGCCAATTGATGAAGGCTATTAATGCTGGCGGTCAAGCAGCAAGTCATGACAGCATCGATTTTGAGGCCGACCAAGGCGGAAGCGGCGGTACAGCAGGTGGAGATAACGCTGGAGGCGTTGGAAAATCTGAGCGTTATGGCGCAGATGGTGAAACCTTTACCTATGAGTTTGATGTCGATAATGGCACTTACTACGCCAAGCTTTACTTTAATGAAGCAGCAAAAGAAGGTAACGGTGAGCGTATATTCAACGTGGAAGCCGAAGGCAGTGCGCTTTTAACTGGTGTTGACCCTTACGCTCTAGCCGGAGCCAAATCCACGCTCTCCTCACAAACAACATCTCAATTCACTGTCAATGACGGCAAAGCCACACTGAGCTTTATTGCTGTTACATTTAACCCTCAGCTATCAGCTCTTGCACTGTATAAAACAGCCAATAATGACGGCGACAACGATGGTGTGCCTGATGCTCAAGAAGGTAAAGACTGCCCCGGCACACAACCAGGTGCTAGTGTTGACGCGCAAGGCTGTTCAACTGCACAGTTAGATAAAGACAATGATGGCATTTCACTACCAGAAGACCTTTGCCCTGAGACAGCAGAAAATGCGGCTGTAACGGGCGCAAACGGGCTATACCCTGGATGCTCTGATGCTGAAATTGCTGTCGATGCAGACAATGATGGCATTCCAGATTTTGCCGATAACTGTTCTGATACAGCACCAGGCAAAACGGTAGGTGCAACAGGTTGTAGCGGCAAGTTTAATTTGCCCAATGGCACAATTGTTAGCCCACAAATGCGACTGACGGTTAATGAATACATCAATACGGTTAAAGCCGCGTTTGATACAAACGACCTACCGAGTGCAACGCACTTGAGTGACGCGTTTGGTCCATTTGGCATCTATAAAAATAATGCTGGTGACAATACAGCTAACTTTTTAACAGCAATTGGCACCGCTCAAACCTATGCAAATGCTCTAGCATCTGAATACGGTAATAAATGTAATTGGGCTGCAAATGGTGCCCAATGTATAAAAGATCAACTTTCTGAACCACTAGGTGCATTATTAAGAGAGGGGGAGCTATCAGACCCCGACCTTCAAGATCTTGCCAAAGTGATGGCTGCCACGCTTTCAAAAGGCGCCTCAGCAGAGCAAGCTGTTGCATCTGTCATTGCCAGAGCGCTTATCGATGATCGCATGATGTATCAGCTTGAGTTAGGTGAAAACCGATCACTTTCGGGTAAAAGCCAGCTCTTAGGGCAAGAATATGCCAGCCGACTCTCTTACTTTCTACATAACTCTCCACCTGATGAAGAGCTTGCTCAGAAGTATGGAAGTCTTGTCAATAATGATTCAGAGATCGAAACGCAAGCTTCCCGACTGATGTCAGAACAAGCATACAAAGACGCGGTTTGGCAGTTTTTTGCTGAGTGGTTAAGAATTCCCGTAGAGCGCCCAGAAAGCACCCTAGTGCCAGCTCCTGCTGCAGGTGATCAATGTAACGTCACTAATCAATGCCGCGATGCATACCCCGGTTTAGCACAAAGCTATGATTGCAAAAATAGCTCAAGCAATATGAGTTGGTGTGAGTGTGATGGTAAACGCTGCGATAGTTTATCAAGCAATAATGCTTCAGAATTATCATTAGAAGAATCAATGTATGAAGAAACTCGCCGCTTTATCGATCATATTATTGATAACGACTTACCCTTTAGCGAAGTAGTTACAGCAGATTACAGCTTCATCAATAAAGCATTGGCTGACCATTACGGTGTTCCAGCCCCCACAAATGATTGGGAACAATACACGTTCCCTGCCAATGCCAAACGAAAAGGCATTTTAACGCATGCGAGTATACTGACTGCTTCTGGAGGTCATGGTAAAAATAAAAATGTGATCTTTAGAGGGAAAATTCTGTTTGAAGGTTTCTTCTGCGAAATCATGCCGCCGCCCCCAATTAATGCAGTTAACCAGCCTATCGAAGATAGAGGTACACACCCAGACTGTAAAGTTTGTCACTCAGTGGTTGATCCTATCGGGCACATATTTGATGCCTACGATGACAACGGCAAATTCGATAATACTGCCGAGCAAGTTGGGGAAATCAAATTAGATATTGATATTGCAGGCGCTTATAGCGATGTCGTAGAGCTTGTCGATGAACTCGGCAATAGCCAGGCCTTTACACATTGTGCCACTCGCCAGCTCTTTAGATTTGCCTTAGGTCGAGACGCTAATGCATCGGAAGAAGCTGACTTTACTCAGGTACGAGACAAAGTGGAAAATGGCAGCTCCGTTAATGACATCATAAAAGCGATCGTCAAGAGCGATATATTTAAACACGTTTATTCAAAACCTGCGCCTCAAGCCTGTGTGGTAGGAAGTTAATCATGAAAAATATTAAAAACTTAAGCCGACGCAACTTTATTCAACAAACAGCCGCTATTGCTGGTGTAGGTTCATTACAAACAGCAATGGTAAAAAGTGCTCTAGCTCAGAACAATGGCATTAAGCGTGTAATATTTTGGTATGTACCAGAGGGTTGCGCTCAACAAGCTTTTTGGCCAAGAAATACTGGCGCACTTTCTATTAACCCTAACGCAACGATTAATAACAAAAACCCTAAAAGCAACGGTACTTCAATCCGCAATTATATTAATAACGGCGACGGCCCAAGCTGCTCAACTTACTGCCTACAACCGTTAATCGGCTATGAAGATAAAATATCATTGTACAGCGGCTTTAGAGGAACAGGGGGCAATGAGTCCTCTGATCCTCACGCAAAAGCTGTTGAAGGCGCTTTAACGGGCGGGCTTCCTAAGCAAGGGAGTATTGATCAAATTTTGGGGCGTGCTCTTCAAACTCAAAACGGTGTCAAAGCACCACTACCCTCAATTTATAGTGCTCATTGGGCTCATCATGCTCATTCTAACTTGGGTTACCTTTCACCGGTTCGCAGAGTGGGCGGAGGGACATCGGGCGTTCCTAATTGGAATCCAATGGAAACGTATCATGATGTCTTTGGTGATGCAGGCGTACCGGACTCTGGAGGTGGGCCAAGTGAAGTTCCTTATGGCGATAGACACACATCTATCGAAATAATGAATTCAATGGAAGCCAGATTAGAGCAGATTAAATGTGTTGGCGGCGAAGAAGCGCGTAATAAGTACGAAGCACTTCTCACCTCTTATAAAGAATTAAAAGAGCAAACAGCTGCTTTACTGCAGTCGGATATTGACGCAGCACAGCAAGGCGGCCCTAGTGTCGCTTTCGATATACCAAACGGCTGGACCAACCTGAACAACTCTAACAAATACTGGAACCGGTCAGAGAATTTTGAAAAGTTAATGGACATATCCATTAATACTACCGTAGCTGCTCTAGCACTCGATAAAACACGTGTTTCGATGTTGCAATTTAGTGGTAGTGGTACTGATGTTGGACCTGCACCTAAAGACCATTACAAAAAGCTAAATCTTCCTGGCTTCGAAGGTGGTCAAGCGCATGATCATGAGTTTGGGCATGGTGCCGATGCTAAAAAACGACGTAACCAAGCTCGTATATTCCGCTGGTACTATGGAAAACTCGCACAACTTATTAAAAAGTTAGAAGATACACCCGACGTGGATGGCAATAGTCTATTTGACAGCACTCTGATTGTAACGGCTACAGAATTCAGCATGCATGACCATCGTTATCAAGATATGCCCTACTTAATCGCAGGGGGTTTAGGTGGACGCATCAATACAGGCCGGTATGTAGATGTAAGAAACGGTAATAATTTCCGAAATAATGCGCAATTCTTCCACGGCGTCGCGTCTGCTCTAGATGTTAACTTAGAGCGATTTGGCAACTCAACAAATCC
>CALIUX010000279.1 GCA_938048505.1 uncultured Pseudomonadales bacterium | reverse complement strand
TCGTATTCATCAAAACCGACCCATGCTGTGGTAACGATTCCCCCTGCGTAGCCAGAAAACCATGCATCTGTTGGCCCGTTGGTGGTGCCGGTTTTACCTGCCATGTCATTTCTGTCGATCGCTTTTCTTGCTTTTCGTGCGGTGCCTCGCTTCACGACATCTTTTAGCATGGAGTCCATGATATAAGCTGTTTCGGCACTGAGTATACGTTCTGCATGGAGTGCTTTGGGGGCTGCTTGTGTAATATCTTGAGTGTCCTGAGTGAGCCCAAACGCATCATTTTTAAGTAAAAAAGGAGGTTCTGGTTCGCAGGGCGGTGCGGCGCAAACTTGCACTTTTTCACTGCTATAAACCGTTTTGCCTTTATCATCGACAATATTGTCGATCACATACGGTTGTATTTTGTAGCCACCGTTTGCAAATGCAGCATAGCCTGTAGCAACCTCCCAAGGTGTCATGGCATGACTGCCTAAGGCGAGCGATAAGTCTCTGGGGAGGGCATTGCTATCAATCCCAAAGCGCTCCATGCCGTTAATGGCTTTGCGAATACCAATTTTGCGCAAAATGCGTATCGATACTAAGTTGCGTGATAGGTAAAGCGCTTTGCGTAGGCGTGTTGGCCCATAAAATTTTCCGCTGGAGTTTTTAGGGCGCCACATGGCTTCTAATTGATTGTCATCAAAGACTACAGGCGCATCATTAATAATCGTGGCCGCAGTTAGGCCATTATCCAGAGCGGTAGCATATAAAAAAGGCTTGAAGCTTGAGCCAGGCTGACGCTGCGCTTGTGTGACGCGGTTAAAGTTATTGAGGTAAAAATCATAGCCGCCAATCAGCGCAAGAACCTGCCCTGTATACGCATCGATCGAGATAAGGCTTCCTTGTATGGCGGGTAGTTGCCGCAGCTCCCAACGCTCATTACCCTCTGCATCTTTTGATGGGCGGAGTCGAATGATATCGCCTGGCTGGAAGAGGGTTGTTGCTGTTTCGGGGGGAGGGTCGGTAATGTCTTCTGTGCGATAAAGACTAATTGATTGTCGCATTGACTCCCAGTTGAGCGTGGCGATAGCGTCCTCGTTATCTGTGTTTGTACCAAAAGTTACCTCTATCTCAGTATCGGTCAGAGCGGTAATTAAGGCAGCATTGAGCCCTTGAATTTTGGGTTGTTGGCCGAGTTTGACGCGTTGCTCTTCGGGTGTGAGTGACTCACCCAAACGAAGCTCTGGGCCACGGTAGCCGTGCCGGTCATCGTAGTCATGCAGACCTTGGCTAAGGGCTGCTTGGGCCTGAGCCTGAGCGTTACTGTCGATTGAGGTGTAAATAATGTAACCGTCGGTATACGCTTTCGGGCCGAGTAGCGCTACAGCTTTTTGCCTAGCCATCTCTGCAATGTGAGGGGCCGAGAAGTCGAGTTGGTATTGGTGGTATTGTGCACTTATTGGTTCTGAAACAGCTTTTTTATAAGCTTCTTTACCCAGTGTGCCAAGCTCAAACATTCGCCCTAAAATCCAGTTTCGGCGCTTTTTTGCCCCTTCTGGATTGGCTAAAGGGTTATTGCGTGATGGCGCTTGCTGTAATCCGGCAATCATAGCGATTTGAGCTGTGCTAAGCTCATTAAGTGTCTTACCATAATAAATCTCGGCAGCAGCCTGAATACCGTAGGCGCGGTTGCCCAAGAAAATCATGTTGACATACAGCTCTAAAATCTCGGCTTTAGAGAGTTCTTTTTCAATTCTTAGTGCAAGCAGTATTTCATTAAATTTTCGTTTGAAGTGCTTTTTTCGATGCAGAAAGAATTCTCTTGTGACCTGCATGGTAATAGTGGAACCACCTGATTTTTTCTCACCGGTGATGAGCAAATGTGAGACTGCTCTGGCTAATCCTTTGATGGAAACGCCATTGTGAGAGTAAAAACCCTCATCTTCTGCGGCCAATAGTGCGTCGATATAGGTTTGCGGGATATTATGGTGTTTAATAGGTTTGCGGCGCTTTTCACCAAATTCACCAATTAATTTGTGATCTGCTGAGTAAACTTTGAGAGGTGTTTGTAGTTTTGCGTCACGTAAGCTATCAACAGGTGGTAATGATGGGCTAAGGTACAAGTGCATCCCGAATAGCACCAATATCACGCCACTAATTGAAGCAAGTGAAAGCCAGACGGTAAATCGTAGAAGAGATTTGAACATTGTTTTCAGCAGTCGCGGGTTAGTCGTTTTATTGGGTGGCTGTTAAGGCTGGCTAAGCTAAGTGCCTATTTGCGGTACTGGCATCGCATCATAAATAATTGCGCCATAAAATAGCGGCACAGGCTAGACCTTAACAGTTGAATGGCAAACAAATAAAAGGTGGTCATGTAAAATGATAGCTGCAATAGCCCTGCACCGCATCGACCTTGAACATTTAGTGGTTTGCCCACAGGTGCTATTGGTTGCAGTATATCGCCTTTTCGCTCACGACACAGGCCGGTAGTTGTTGCAGCTGCGATCTTAAGTGCTATAACATTAACAGAAGCTCAATAGCGGACAAGAATATAAAAATGAGTGTTTTCAGCTTTTTAGGTAAAAAGAGTAAGCCATTGCTCGGCTTAGATATCAGCTCTACGACCATCAAAATTATAGAGCTCTCCCGCCAGGGTGACGGCTTCCGGGTAGAAAACTACTCTGTGCGCCCTTTGCCTGCTGGAGCCGTTGTTGAAAAAAACATCAGTGATATCGATGCGGTTGCGCAAGTCGTGAAATCAACGCTGCAGCAAACGCGTACAAAAGTTAAAGATGTCGCTTTAGCTGTGCCGGGTTCAGCCGTTATCACTAAGACCATTGAAATGCCTGCAGGCCTTAACGATGATGCAATGGAGCTACAGATTTCATTAGAGGCTGATCAATATATCCCTTACCCTCTTGAGGAAGTGTCGATTGATTTTGATATTATTGGCCCTTCTGAAAAATCACCAGAGCAAGTCGAAGTACTGCTTGCGGCTTGTCGTAGTGAGAACATCGAAACACGCGAAGCCGTAATGGAGTTAGCAGGATTAACCTCAAAAGTCGTCGATGTTGAAGCCTATTCCTTAGAGCGCTCCTTTGATCTCCTCGCAGATCAAATTGAAGGCGCTTACGAAAAAGTTGTCGCTATCATTGATATCGGCTCGACTATGACAACGTTGAGTGTCTTGGTCGAAGGCAAAATTGTCTACGCTCGAGAGCAATTATTTGGTGGCAAACAGCTAACAGAAGAGATTCAGCGCCGCTATGGCTTGTCAGAAGAAGAGGCGGGCTTAGCAAAGCGTCAAGGCGGCTTGCCTGATGACTACGAGCTCGAAGTATTGGAGCCCTTTAAGGATAATGTTGTTCAGCAGGTCATGCGCTCATTACAATTTTTCTTTTCGTCTAGTCAATACCATGAAGTAGACCATGTCTTGCTTGCCGGAGGCGTTGCCTCGATGGGTGGGTTAGGTGAAATGGTTGAGGATAAATTGGATACGCCCACAAGCGTTGCTAATCCTTTTGCTAATATGTCAGTGTCATCTCGCGTTAACTCTGCGGCACTCGCTAATGATGCCCCGTCCCTTATGATTGTGACTGGCCTTGCCTTGAGGAGTTTTGACTAAGATGGCAAAGATTAATTTACTCAACTGGCGTGAAGAATACCGCCAGGAAAAGAAAAAAGATTTCATCACTCATACCTTGGTTGTATGCGTTTTGGCAGGATTGATCGCATTTGCTTGGGTCTATTTACTTAATCAAACCATCGATGAGCAAAATAGCCGCAACAACTTGCTAAAAGGCGAGATTGCTATTCTTGATAAGCAGGTTGATGAGATTAAAGAGCTTAAGCGCAAGCGTGAAGAATTGATTTCGCGTATGCAGGTGATTCAAGACTTACAGGGCACACGCCCTGTTATTGTGCGTTACTTCGATGAGTTTGTTCGTGCTATTCCTGATGGTGTTTTTATGCTTTCTATGGCCCGTAATGCTAAGGCGATAACCCTAGAGGGTATCGCGGAGTCCAATAGCCGGGTCGCTTCGTTAATGCGTAATATCGATAATTCTGAATGGTTTGATGAGTCGAACTTGAAGTCTGTGACAGCAGATCCTGGGTACGGTGAAAATGCCGTGAAATTCTCAATAGTGTTAAATACAGTAATTCCTAACACTGAAGATAATAACAATAAATAGGCTGGTGTTAGTGTATGGCTGATATGAATGAGATGATGGAGCAGATCCGAGGCTTTGATATCAATGCCTTAGATTGGGAGCGCGTAGGTGTATGGCCTTTATTAGGCCGAGCATTTCTCTGGCTGCTTGCGATTGTGGTGATCCTCGTTGCAATTTACTTCCTCAAGGTGAAAGACAAAAATGTTCAGTTGGAGCGGGCCCAAGCGCAAGAAATAACGCTCAAGAAAGACTTTGAGAAAAAAGCATTCGAAGCGGCTAACTTAGAGAAATACCGTAAGCAAATTGCCGATATGGAAAAGTCGTTTGATGCGTTGAAAAAACAACTGCCAGACGATACCGAAGTGCCTGATCTAGTCGATGATATTGATGAAAAGGGCGTGCAAAGCCGTTTGATTATCGACAGCATCACGCTTCAGACCGAAAAACCGGCTGAATTCTATATTGAATTGCCTATTGATATTAAAGTAACAGGTGGGTACCACGAATTTGGTGCCTTTGTGAGTGGTATTGCTGGTATGCCTCGTATTGTTACGTTGCATGATTTTTCCATTAAGCGAGAGAGTAATTCAGGCTCTGCACTTAAAATGGAAATTCAAGCCAAAACTTACCGTTATAAAGATCAGGAGTAAGCCATGTCAGATTTTAAATGCGCATCCGCATGCTTGGCGTTGGCGGCTCTTGCCATGACTTCAGGTTGTGTGTCAAAAGGGGATAGCTCTGATCTCAATGCCTATGTCGCGTCCGTTAAATCACGGCCTCAAGGTAGTATTGAGCCTTTGCCCCCAGTAAGAACATTTGACCCTTTTATTTATGGCGCAACGGCAACCCGTAGTCCATTTGATGAGCCCATTGCTGTAAAAGCTGTAGCAGGGCCAAGTAATCCTCATGTCAAACCTGATACGACACGAGTCAAAGATTTCTTAGAGTCCTTTAATCTGGATGCTCTTGCGATGGTGGGGACTCTAGAGCAAAATGGCGCATTATGGGCCTTAATTCGTGATCCTAGCGGTGGTATTCACCGTGTCACAACCGGGAACTATATTGGTAAAAACCATGGCAAGATTTTATCTGCCAGCCCATCACTGTTAAGCTTGGTTGAAATTGTGAGCAATGGCTCGAGTGGCTGGGTCGAACGTCCTAGAACAATAAAATTATCTGAGAAGGAATAACTGGCATGTTCTTAAAATATCGAAAAATTGCTGCCGTTCTATCCGGTTTAATACTGACGCCGTTTGCATGGGCAAGCGAGCTACAAGATGTCAAATTTTCTGAGCTGCCAGGTGATCGTGTTGAAATCCGTTTGCAGTTTGATGAAGCACCCTCTACGCCAGCGGGTTATACCATCGAGCAACCTGCTCGAATCGTATTAGATTTTGCTGATGTTCAAAATGCATTAGCACAAAAGAAATATAATATGGACCTCGGCAGTGTGAGTAGTGCTGTGGTGGTAGCAGGTGGTAACCGTACGCGTTTAATCGTGAATATGAATCAACTTGAGCCATATGCAACGCGTATAGAAGGTTCTGACTTGGTAATGGAAGTTGGCAATGGTTCACGTGGTTCTACGGTGTCGAATACCAATGTTGCTTCTAATGATCAGTCTGTATTGAGCCAGCGCAAGAACCGTTTTGATAAATCGGTTTCCGAGATTCGCAATATTGACTTTCGCCGCGGTGATGCGGGTGAGGGTAAAATTATTGTGCAGCTAAGCAACCCTGGCATTAGCATTGATGTTGAAGAAGTTGCTGGCGGTATTGAGGTGGGTTTTTTGCAAACTGATTTACCGGACTCTCTGAGCCGCAAATTAGATGTGACTGACTTTGCTACGCCAGTTAGCATGATCGATGCGCAATCGGGCAGCCTTCGTTCAGTATTAAAGATTGATGCAAAAGGCGAGTATGACTATCTTGCATATCAAGCTGATAATGAGTATGTCGTCTCCATTAAGCCTTTGACTAAAGCTGAGATTGAAGAGAAAAAAGCAAAGTTTGCTTATACGGGCGAAAAGCTCTCATTGAACTTTCAAAATATTGAAGTGCGTTCGGTGCTACAACTGATTGCTGACTTTACTGATCTTAACCTTGTGGCCAGTGATACTGTGAAAGGTAGCATTACATTACGTCTCGATAATGTGCCGTGGGATCAAGCTCTAGAGCTTGTCTTAAAAACCAAAGGCCTTGATAAACGCCAAGTCGGTAATGTATTGATGGTTGCGCCTGCAGCAGAAATTGCTGAGCGTGAGCGCCAAGAACTTGCAACGCAAAAGCAATTAGAAGAATTAGCTCCGTTAAGAACAGAATATATTCGAGTGCGCTATGCCAATGCACGTGAACTGTTTGACCTATTTGTTTCTGATAGTGGTGGCCAAGGTGCTGCTGGTGGATCATCAGGTAGTGAAAGAAACTCTACCGGTTCAATTTTATCTGATCGTGGTCATGCGATTGTTGATGAGCGAACCAACTCCATTATTCTGACGGATACGGAAGATAAGATTAATGACTTCCGCAAAGTCGTTGAGCAAGTGGATATACCGATTCGCCAAGTAATGATTGAGGCGCGCATCGTATCTGCTAGTAATGA
>CALIUX010000278.1 GCA_938048505.1 uncultured Pseudomonadales bacterium | reverse complement strand
CCGTTTGATCCGCAAGTCCATCAGGCTATGTCAATGGTGCCAGACCCCAATGCAGAGCCGAATACCGTCTTAAACGTTTTTCAAAAGGGTTATACCTTGAATGAGCGTTTGGTGCGGCCTGCAATGGTGGTTGTTAGCAAGGCAGATGCCTAATTTTCGCTGAAATGCGTCGAAATATTGCTAATTTGGGGTTGAAAATATCAACCGTGCGCCAATATAGAATGCAAGCGATAAGTAAGCCACTTTTCATATTGAGCTTACACAAGCCAAACTAAATTTTTGAATAGATTATAAGAGCGTAACCACTCGCTCATGCAAGATCAGGCGAAAGCCGAGAGGAGCTTAAAATGGGTAAGATCATAGGTATCGATTTAGGAACAACCAATTCCTGCGTTGCAGTTTTAGACGGCGACAAAACACGCGTTATTGAAAATGCTGAAGGCGATCGTACTACACCATCAATTGTTGCCTTTACTGATGAAAATGAAGTGCTAGTTGGCCAAAGTGCAAAGCGCCAGTCGGTCACTAACCCTCATAATACACTCTATGCTGTTAAGCGTCTTATCGGCCGTAAGTTTACTGATGATGTAGTGCAAAAAGACATCTCAATGGTGCCTTATAAAATCGTTCAAGCTGACAATGGCGATGCTTGGGTTGAAGTAAAAGGCGACAAAAAAGCTCCGCCGCAAATCTCAGCAGAAGTCTTGAAAAAGATGAAAAAGACAGCTGAAGACTACCTTGGCGAAACTGTCACTGAAGCGGTCATTACGGTTCCGGCTTACTTTAACGATTCACAGCGTCAAGCTACAAAAGATGCGGGTAAGATTGCCGGTCTTGAAGTGAAGCGTATTATCAATGAGCCAACGGCTGCGGCACTGGCTTATGGTATGGACAAAGCCGAAGGCGATCGCACAATTGCGGTATACGACTTGGGTGGCGGTACATTCGATATTTCTATTATTGAAATTGCGGATGTTGATGGCGAGCATCAATTTGAAGTCTTGGCGACTAATGGCGACACCTTCTTAGGTGGTGAAGATTTTGATTTGCGCTTGATTGAATTTTTGGCAGATGAATTCAAAAGCAGTAACGGCATCGATTTACACAACGATCCGCTCGCTTTACAACGCCTTAAAGAAGCAGCAGAAAAAGCAAAAATTGAGCTTTCTTCAAGTCAGCAAACAGAAGTTAACCTGCCTTACATCACTGCAGATGCAACCGGTCCTAAGCACTTGGTTGTTAAGTTGACACGCTCTAAGCTTGAGTCTCTGGTTGAAGAGCTAGTTAAGCGCTCACTTGAGCCGTTAAAAACCGCTTTGGCCGATGCTGATTTGTCTGCAAGTGAGATTGATGATGTCATTCTTGTTGGTGGTCAAACACGTATGCCAATGGTACAAAAATACGTATCTGATTTCTTCGGTAAAGAACCACGTAAAGATGTTAACCCAGACGAAGCAGTCGCTATGGGTGCAGCAATTCAAGGCGCGGTACTCGCCGGTGACGTGAAAGACGTACTACTGCTTGATGTGACACCTCTGACCTTGGGTATTGAAACAATGGGTGGCGTTGCAACCCCATTGATTGATAAGAACACCACCATCCCAACGAAAAAGTCACAAACGTTTTCAACGGCAGAAGATAACCAGACGGCTGTGACTATTCACGTTGTTCAAGGTGAGCGTAAGCAAGCCAGCGGTAACAAGTCATTAGGGCGTTTCGATTTAGCCGATATTCCACCTGCACAGCGTGGTATGCCGCAAATTGAAGTGACGTTTGATATTGATGCAAATGGTATCTTGAACGTATCAGCCAAAGACAAAGCAACGGGTAAAGAGCAATCAATCGTCATTAAAGCCTCTTCTGGCTTGAACGATGATGAAATTGATCAAATGGTTGCAGATGCTGAAGCGAATGCCGAAGCCGATAAGAAGTTTGAAGAGCTTGTTTCAACGCGCAACGGACTTGAAGGTTTAATTCATGCAACTCGTAAAACATTAGACGAAGCTGGCGACAAAGCATCTGAAGAAGAGAAAACGGCTATTAATGCGGCGATCACTGAAGCAGAAGAAGTCGTTAAAGGTGATGACAAAGAGAAAATGGACGAGGCTACTAAAAAGCTCTCTGAAGCCTCTTCATCACTTGCACAAAAAATGTATGCCGAGCAGCAAGCCGCTGGCGCAGCAGAAGGTGCCGCCGATGCTGGTGAGCAGCCAGCAGAAGAGGGCGTAGTTGACGCTGAGTTTGAAGAAGTTAAAGACGAAGACAACAAATAATATTGTTGCTTGCTATAGCAAGTAGAGCCTCAAAGTATTGAGGCTCCTTTTTAACTGATTAGAGTGTTAAAAAACACTCACTCAAAAGCAGAGCCAGCCAGCTCTGCTTTCCTGTTATTTAAAGCGGATTAAACACCGATATGTCAAAACGAGATTATTACGAAGTTCTAGGCGTTGACAAAGGCGTTGATAATAAAGAGCTCAAAAAAGCTTACCGTCGCGTTGCGATGAAATATCACCCTGACCGTAACCCAGACGATGCCGAAGCCGAAGAGAAATTCAAAGAAGCCAGTGAGGCCTATGAAATACTCTCGGATGATCAAAAGCGCGGTGCTTATGATCAATATGGTCATGCAGGTGTTGATGGTCAGGCAGGCGCAGGTGGGTATGGCAACGGCAACTTCAGCGATATCTTCGGCGATGTCTTTGGTGATATTTTTGGCGGTGGCGGCGGGCGCCGTGGTGGCCCTGCAAGAGGGTCGGACTTACGCTACACCTTAGACCTTGATTTAGAAGATGCCGTCAAAGGCACAAACGTCAAAATCAAAGTCCCTACATTGGTTAGCTGTAAGCCTTGTGATGGATCGGGCGCGAAGCCAGGCACTGAGCCAAAAACCTGTAGCACCTGTGGCGGTGTTGGTCAGGTACGCATGCAGCAGGGCTTTTTTCAGGTCCAGCAAACATGCCCAACTTGCCGAGGAAAAGGTAAAGAAATTAGCAGTCCTTGTGGCAGCTGTCATGGTCAGGGCCGCGTAGAAGAAACCAAAACCCTCAGTGTTAAAGTACCACCAGGTGTTGATACGGGTGATCGAATTCGCTTATCTGGCGAAGGCGAAGCAGGTAGTGATGGTGGCCCATCTGGTGATTTGTATGTACAAGTTTCTGTCAAAGACCATGAGTTCTTTCAGCGCGATGGTAAAAACCTATACTGCGAAGTGCCCATTAGCATATTTGATGCCTGTCTAGGTGGTGAGCTTGAAGTGCCTACCCTTGATGGCCGCGTTAAATTGAAAGTGCCAGCAGAAACACAAACTGGGAAATTATTTCGCTTGCGAGGTAAGGGTGTTGTTCCTGTGCGTGGTGGATCAGCAGGGGATTTGCTGTGTCGCGTTGTGATTGAAACGCCAGTGAGCCTAACAAGCAAACAAAAAGATTTGCTTAAAGAGCTGAAAGATACAATGGGTGATAAACAGCAAAAACACTCACCTAAACAGAGCAGCTGGTTTGAAGGCATG